>DASVOL010000737.1:0-4949 GCA_036383375.1 Bradyrhizobium sp.
ACCTCGTTGCAGGTCCCGGTGCTCGACGGCGAGATGGCGCTCGGCACCTGGCAGGGCATCTATCTGATCGAGCATCGCGCCAGGGCGCACCGGCGCGAGATCGTGCTGCAATTCATCGGCGCCACGCGCTGAGGGATTGAATCTGGCTTCCAAAACGACATCGGCCGCGGATCGCTCCGCGGCCGATGCATTGTGATTGCGGTGTCGACCGTCAGGTCTTGGTGATGTCGACGTCCTTGGTTTCCGGAATGAACAGCGCGCCGACCACGACGGTGATTGCTGCGAAGATGATCGGATACCAGAGACCGGAGTAGATATCGCCGGTCGAGGCGGTGATCGCGAACGCGGTCGCCGGGAGCAGGCCGCCGAACCAGCCGTTGCCGATGTGATAGGGCAGCGACATCGAGGTGTAGCGGATGCGGGTCGGGAACAGTTCGACCAGCATGGCGGCGATCGGGCCGTAGACCATGGTGACGTAGATCACCAGGATGAACAGCAGCCCGATGATCGACGCCACCTGCGGACGGAAGATGTCGAATGGGTTCGACATCTTCACGATGCCGGCGTCACCCGGCTTCGGATAGCCCGCCGCCTGCACCGCCGCTGTGATCGCGGGGTTCGACGTCTTGGCGTCCGTGTACGGCACGTCCTTGTCGTTGACGGTGACCTTCACCGGCGAGCCGGCCGGGCCCGGCACGGTGGAGTACTTCACCGACGACTGGGCGAGGAAGGCGCGGGCGGTGTCGCAGGGCGCCGTGAAGACGCGGGTGCCGACCGGGTTGAACAGATCGCCGCAGCCGGCGGGATCGGCCACGACCTGCACCTTGACCGTCTCATAGGCCTTTTCCAGCGCCGGGTTGGCGTTGGTCGTGACCATGCGGAAGATCGGGAACAAAGTGAGTGCGCCGATCAGGCAGCCCGCCAGGATGATCGGCTTGCGGCCGATCTTGTCCGACAGCGCGCCGAACACCAGGAAGAAGCCGGTGCCGAGCAGCAGCGACCAGGCGATCAGCAGGTTGGCGGTATAGCCGTCGACCTTCAGGATCGATTGCAGGAAGAACAGCGCGTAGAACTGGCCCGTGTACCAGATCACCGCCTGGCCCATGGTCAGGCCGAACAGGGCGAGGATCACGATCTTGGCGTTGCTCCAGGTCGCGAAGGCTTCGGTCAGCGGCGCTTTGGAGGTCTTGCCCTCGTCCTTCATCCGCTGGAACACCGGCGATTCGTTCAGCCGCAGACGAATCCAGACCGAGATGCCGAGCAGCAGCACCGACACCAGGAACGGAATGCGCCAGCCCCAATCCGCGAAGTCCTTCTCGCCGGTGAAGCTTCGGGTGAACAGGATCACCAGCAGCGACAGGAACAGTCCGAGCGTTGCCGTGGTCTGGATGAACGAGGTGTAGTAGCCGCGCTTGCCCTGCGGCGCGTGCTCGGCGACGTAGGTCGCCGCACCGCCATACTCACCGCCGAGCGCGAGGCCCTGCAACAGGCGCAGCGAGATCAGGATGATCGGCGCCGCGATGCCGATGGTCTTGGCGCTGGGCAACAGGCCGACGATGAAGGTCGACAGGCCCATGATCAGGATGGTGACGAGGAAGGTGTATTTGCGGCCGACGATGTCGCCGACCCGGCCGAACACGATGGCGCCGAATGGGCGCACCAGGAAGCCCGCGGCAAAGGCCAGCAACGCGAAGATGTCGCGCGTCGCCGGCGGATAGTCGGAGAAGAACTGCGCGCCGATGATGCCGGCCAGTGAACCGTAGAGATAGAAGTCGTACCATTCGAACACGGTGCCGAGCGACGACGCCAGGATGACGAAACGCTCATCCTTCGTCATGCCGGCGGGCCGCGCCGAAGTTGCAGTCATAGTGGACATCTGGATTGCTCCCCCCGAATTATTGCTGCCATGCTCGCCCCCGGCTGGCGGGTTAGGCCCGAATGGGCCTTAGGCTTAAGTCGAGGGTAACATCGCAGTGAAACCCGTCCCAATAAGACTTTTGGCTTTTGCACGCTTGAACTTATCTTTGCAGGCGTGAGCTGGATGGAACGTCCCCGCGTGCGTCTGTTGCGGCGCACAAGCTCGGCGGGTTAACTGCTTTGGCATCTGGTATTATCAAGGGCTTGCGTGATACTGCCGTGCGGGCGACAACCGAACGGTGCGGGCTTCCCAAAGGCCGCTTGTGGGACTGAGATGACTGCTGCTGCCAATACTCATCTTGTCATCGCTGACGACCATCCGCTGTTCCGCGATGCGTTGCGTCAGGCGGTGTCCAGCGTCGTGAGTTCGGCCACGATCAGCGAGGCCGGATCGTTCGAGGACCTGACCGCGCTGCTGGAGCGGGACTCCGAGGTCGACCTGATCCTGCTCGACCTGAGCATGCCGGGGATCAGCGGATTTTCCGGCCTGATCTATCTGCGGGCGCAATATCCGGCGATTCCGGTGGTCATCGTGTCCGCCAGCGACGATGCCGGAACCATCCGCCGCTCGCTCGATTTCGGCGCCTCCGGTTTCATCCCCAAGCGCTTCGGCGTCGAGACGCTGCGTGACGCCATCATGAAGGTGATGGAGGGCGACGTCTGGGTTCCGCCGGACACCGATCTGTCGGCGGCCGGCGATCCCGACATGACGCGGCTGCGCGACCGTCTGGTGACGCTGACCCCGCAGCAGGTGCGGGTGTTGATGATGCTGTCCGAGGGGCTGCTCAACAAGCAGATCGCCTACGAGCTCGGCGTCTCCGAAGCGACCATCAAGGCCCATGTCTCGGCCATCCTGCAGAAGCTCGGCGTCGAAAGCCGCACCCAGGCCGTGATCGCCGCCGCCAAGATCGCCGGCGGCCAGTGGCGCCAGGGCACGCCGTCGAGCTGACTTACACTGCCGGCATCACCCGGTACGCGCAGCGCCGTGCACCGGCCAGGATGTGATCGACGCGCTCGACCACGACGTCGCTGCCCAGCACGGCGCGGAACACCGCAAGTTCGGAGCGGCACAGGCCCTGACAGGCAGCCGCCGCCGCGCAGATTGGGCAGTGGTTCTCGATCAGCAGGAAGCCGCCGGCGTCCTTGACCACGCTCGCCATATAGCCTTCCCGGCTCCGGATCCGGGCCAGCGCCGTGAGCCGCTGTCGGAGTGAGCCTTCGGTTCCGACCGCCTTGCGGTAGTCGGCGATGCCAGCGTGTTCGCGATGCGCGATCAGCGTCTCCAGGCCGCGCTCGCCGAACACCTCGTGCATCGACCGCAGCAGATCCAGCGTGAGGTCGGAATGGCGGTCGGGGAAGCGCGCGTGGCCCGGCGCCGTCAGACGCCAATACTTCCGCGGCCGCCCGCGTCCTTCGCGTTCATCGCCGCTTTCGACGAGGCGAGCTGCTTCGAGCTTGAGCAGGTGCTGGCGGGCGCCGGCCGGTGTCATGTCGAGCCGCGCGCCGATGCCGGCGGCGGTCTGCGGGCCGCGCGTCTTCAGTTCGAACAGGATGCGATCCTGGCTGCGTGTGTCGTCTTGACTCATCGGCCTATTTTAGAAACAAGATGCTATCTAAAATAACCGGAAATCGCCGCCGCGTGCAACTGCCTTGGCGCCAGTCCGGAAGGAGAACTCCGATATGGAGCAACAACAAGTCCGCGAGGGGTGGCGATCGCTCCTCAAGCGCGAATGGATCCCGACACTGGCCATCCTGCTTGGTGGTGTGCTGCTGCAATCCATGAACGTGCTGATGCTGACGACGGTGCTACCGTCGATCGTCGGCGAACTCGGCGGCGTCGCCATGCTGAGCTGGCCGACCACCGCCTATCTGGCGTCCTCCATCGTCGCGGCGAGCTGCGTCGGTGTGCTCTCCACCGCGCTCGGCGCCCGGCAGGTCTACTGCGTGGGCGTTGCGATCTTCGGCGTCGGCGCGGTGCTGTGTTCGCTGGCGCCCGCGATGGGCTGGATCGTGACCGGCCGGCTGATCCAGGGATTCGGCGGCGGCCTCGAGGCTGCCGTCGCCTATGTGCTGGTGCGCGGCACGTTTCCCGAGCACATGTGGTCGCGGACCATCGCGCTGATGTCGACGAGCTGGAGCATGTCGGTGCTGATCGGCCCACTCGTCGGCGGCATGTTCGCGCATTTCGCGAGCTGGCGCGGCGCCTTCGTCGCCAGCGCCGCAACGGCCGTCGTGCTGGCGATCGCTGCCTTCTTCGTGCTGTCGCCGGTCAAGGCGGCGCGGCCCTCATCTTCGGCGCGCGTGCCGCTCGGCCGTGTCGCGCTGATCTGCCTTGCGATCGCCGCGACGTCGGCCACCTCCGCCGCCGGATCGTCCTTTCTGAAGCTCGGCCTGATCGTCACGGCGATCGTCTCGTTTGTCGCGATGCTCCGGCTCGATCGTCTGGCGTCACCCCGGCTGCTGCCCAGCGACGCGTTCTCCTGGCGCACCGGCACCGGCGTCGGTTTGTGGCTCGCGCTCCTGCTCTGCATCACTTTCAGTCCGCTGCAGATCTACGTGCCGATGTTCCTGCAGCAACTGCATGGCTTCGATCCGCTCTCGGCCGGCTTCACCGTCGCCTGCGCTTCACTTGGCTGGAGCGCCGCCTCGTTGCTGCTGGCCGGCGTATCGGCCCGCCAGGCGGACCGCCTGATGCTGATCGGTCCTGCAATCATGGCAGTGAGTCTCACCGCGATCGGGTTGCTCGGCTCAGACGGCGCAGCGTCGATTATCCTGCTGGTCATCGCGATCGCGATGCTGGGAGCTGGTATCGGCCAGTGCTGGCCGCTCGTCGCACATCGCATCATGGACCGCGCCAAGGCGGGTGACGAAGTGGTCGCGGCCTCGTCGGTGCCGACCATCCAGCAGATGGGCTTTGCGTTCGGTGCGGCGATCGCAGGCCTGATCGCGAATGCCAGCGGCCTGTCGGCGGCGATTGCCGACGCGACGATGGCGCGCGCCGCCTTCTGGGTGCCCGCGAGCTTCGTGGTGCC
>DASVOL010000738.1:0-2615 GCA_036383375.1 Bradyrhizobium sp.
ACGATCGGCGTCTTGCCGATGGCGCGGACATAGTCGAGCGCGGTGGCGAGCGCGACGTCGCCGGTGTTCTTGCCGAGGATGATTTCGACCAGCATCATCTTCTCGACCGGCGAGAAGAAGTGGATGCCGATGAACTTGCCCTGGTCCTTGAACTCCTCGGCCAGCGAGTTGATCGGCAGGGTCGAGGTGTTTGAGGCGAAGATCGCGCCCGACTTCAGCAGCGGCTGCGCCTTGGCGTAGGTGTCGGCCTTGACCTTGCGGTCCTCGAACACGGCCTCGATGACGAGGTCGCAATCCCTGATCACGTTATAGTCCGCCGTGGCCGAGATGCGCGCCAGGATGGCGTCGCCCGCCTCCTGCTTCATCCGGCCCTTCGCGACCAGGCCGTCGACCACGGTCTTGGCGTGGCCCTTGCCCTTGTCGGCGCTGTCCTGGTCGCGATCGACCAGCACCACGTTGATGCCGGCCTGCGCCGAGACATAGCCGACGCTGGCGCCCATGAAGCCGGCCCCGATCACGGCGAGCTTCTTCACCTTGGTCGGCGGCATGCCCGCCGGGCGGCGCGCGCCCTTGTTCAGTTCCTGCATCGACAGGAACAGCGAGCGGATCATCGCCGCCGCTTCCTTCGAGCGCAGGATTTGCGTGAAGTAGCGCGACTCGACCCGCAGCGCGGCGTCGATCGGCAGCTGCAGGCCTTCATAGACGCAGCTCATGATGGCGCGCGCGGCCGGGTAGTTGTCGTAGGTCTCGCGGCGATAGATCGCGTTGCCGGCCGGGAACATCTGCATACCCATCTTGGAGAAGACGGGGCCGCCGGGCAGCTTGAAGCCCTTCTCGTCCCACGGCGCGACCGCCTTGCCGCCACCCTTGATCCAGTCCTTCGCGGCCTTGATCAGGTCGGCCGCGGGCACCACGGCGTGGATCAGATTGAGCGCCTTGGCGCGGGTCAGATTGACCGCCTCGCCCTTGAGCAGCAATTGCATCGCATCCGCCGGCTGCACGAGACGCGGCACGCGCTGCGTGCCGCCAGCGCCGGGGAACAGGCCGACCTTGATCTCGGGCAGACCGAGGCGAGTCTTGGGGTTGTCGGCCGCGACGCGGTAGTGGCAGGCCAGCGTGATCTCGAAGCCGCCGCCGAGCGCGAGGCCGTTGATTGCGGCGACCCACGGCTTGCCCGAGGTTTCGATCGCGCGGAACGACTGCGACATCTGGCGGCTCTGCTCGAACAGCATCTGGTTCGCAGCTTCCTCGCCCTTCTCCTTGAGGAGCTGCGCGTAGCTGCGGTTCATGCCCTCGAGCATCGAGAGGTCGGCACCGGCGCAGAACGCCTCCTTGGCCGAGGTGATCACGACGCCCTTGACGGCGGCATCGCTGGTCGTCTGCTTGATGATCTCGCCGATCTCCTGGGTCGAGACCTCGTCGAACACGTTCATCGAACGATCGGGAATATCCCAGGTGACCAGCGCAATGCCGTCGGCGTCGACGTCGAACTTGAAATTCTTGTAAGCCATGTTGCGGTTCCCAATCTCTCCGTCATCCTGAGGTGGCCTCGCTCTTGCGAGGCCCTCGAAGGATGACCCGGTGAATTTATCCATCCTTCGAGGCTCGGGCTTCGCCCTCGCACCTCAGGATGACGCTGTCTGCTCGGTTACACGCGCTCGATGATGGTGGCGGTGCCCATGCCGCCGCCGATGCACAGCGTCACCAGCGCCGTTTGCTTGTTGGTGCGCTCGAGCTCATCGAGCACGGTGCCGAGGATCATCGCGCCGGTCGCCCCTAAGGGATGGCCGAGCGCGATCGCGCCGCCATTGACGTTGATCTTGGCATTGTCGATGTCGAACGCCTGGATGTAGCGCAGCACCACCGAGGCGAAAGCCTCGTTGAGCTCGAACAGGTCGATGTCCGACTTCTTCATGCCGGAACGCTCGAACAGCTTTTCGGTGACGTCGACCGGGCCGGTCAGCATCATCGCGGGCTCCGAGCCGATATTGGCGAAGGCGCGGATTTTCGCACGCGGCTTCAGCCCGTGCTTGGCGCCCGCCTCCTTGCTGCCGAGCAGCACCGCGCCGGCGCCGTCGACGATGCCGGAGGAGTTGCCGGCGTGATGCACGTAGTTGACCTTCTCGACCTCGGGGTGCGACTGGATCGCCACCGCGTCGAAACCGGCCATCGCCGCCATCGCCGCGAAGGACGGCTGCAGCTGCGCCAACGACTGCATTGTCGTGGTCGGGCGCATGTGCTCGTCCTTGGCGAGGATGGTCAGGCCGTTGATGTCCTTGACCGGCACCACCGACTTGTTGAAACGGCCTTCATCCCACGACTTTGCCGCGCGCTGCTGGCTCTGCACGGCGTAGGCATCGACGTCATCGCGCGAAAAACCGTATTTGGTCGCGATCAGGTCGGCCGAGATGCCCTGCGGCATGAAATAGGCCGGCACCGCCATCGAGGGATCCATCGGCCACGCGCCGCCGGAAGCGCCGATGCCGACGCGGCTCATCGATTCGGCGCCGCCGCCGATCACGAGCTCATGCTGGCCGCTCATGATCTGGGCTGCGGCGAAGTTCACGGCATCGAGGCCGGAGGCGCAGAAGCGGCTGATCTGCACGCCCGGCACC
>DASVOL010000739.1:0-3045 GCA_036383375.1 Bradyrhizobium sp.
TTTTTGCGAAGCTTCAGCCATAACAACTCCGAGGAACTTGGGGCCGCGCTCAATCCCGGCAAGGGGGCCCCTGCCCTAGTTGGCGAGCGCGCTGGTCAGGGCCTTTATATTGTGCCTGACCATATCAATGTAAGTGGGTGCTTGGCCCTTTTCGCCCGTCAAACTGTCCGAATACAGGGTCCCGCCGACCTTGGCCCCGGTCTCGGCCGCGATCCGCTCGACCAGGCGAGGATCGCTGATATTTTCGAGAAAAACTGCCGGAATATTCGCAACCCTGATCTGGGCGATGATGGCGGCGATATCGCGTGCGCTGGGCTCGGAATCGGTCGAAACGCTGAGCGGCGAGAAAAACGTAATTCCGTAGGCGTCGGCGAAATAGCCGAAGGCGTCGTGGGTCGAGATCACCTTGCGCCGCGCGTCCGGTATTTTCGCCACCGCCTCATGCACCTCGCGGTCGAGCGCCTCGAGCTTGGCCAGATAGGCGTCGGCATTGGCCTTGAACGCGGCTGCCTGGTCAGGCGCAGCGGCAATCAGCCCGTCGCGAATATTGGCGACATAGATCTTCGCATTGGCCACCGATTGCCAGGCATGCGGATCGTCATGTCCGCCCATCTTGCGCGGCATGATGCCCTTGGTTGCCACCACAACCGGCGCCTTGCTGCCGGAGGCCTGCAACAGACGTGGCAGCCAGCCTTCGAAACCGAGGCCGTTGATGACCAGCAGCTTGGCGTCCGCGACCTTCCTGGCATCCGCCGGCGTCGGCGCGTAGACATGCGCATCGCCGTCGGGCCCGACCAGCGCGGTGACATCGACCCGATCTCCGCCGACGTTCCGCACCATATCGGCCAGGATCGAGAAGCTCGCCACCACGTTGATGCGGTCGGCGGCGCGCGCCGACCCGCTTGCCAGCGCCAACGCCAGACAGACCAAACCAAACAAACGCCGCATGATTACGCCTCGAGATGGCGGCCGGGAAACAGCTGCCGGACCAGGCCGCTGACATTGCCGAACAGCAGCGACACGATATAGAGCCCCGCCGCGACCAGGATGATCGCGGGGCCGGAGGGAATCCGGGTCTGGTACGACAGCACCAGCCCGGCATAGCCCGACACAATCGCGCTCGCGACCGCGATGCAGATCATGGTGGTGATGTCGCGCGACCAGAACCGTGCGATGCCGGCGGGCAGGATCATCAGCCCGACGCCGAGCAGCGTGCCGAGCGCGTGGAAGCCGTTGACGAGATTGACCACCACCAGCGCGAGGAAGGCGAGGTGCGCCGGCGCGCCGGCCCGGCTCACGGTGCGCAGGAACACCGGATCGACGCATTCGATCACCAGCGGGCGATAGATCACCGCAAGCACCAGCAGCGTGAGTGTGGCGTTGAACGCGATCACCAGCAGTGTCTGGTCGTCCATCGCCAGGATATTGCCGAACAGCACGTGCAGCAGGTCGATATTGGTGCCCTTGATGGAGACGATGGTGACGCCGAGCGCGAGCGAGACCAGATAGAAGGTCGCAAGCGAGGCGTCCTCCTTCAGCTCCGTGGTGCGGGCGACGAGGCCGGCGAGCAGCGCCACCGCAAACCCGGCAATCAGGCCGCCGGTCGTCATCGCGAACAGATTGAGCCCGGACAGCAGGAAACCGATCGCAGCGCCCGGCAGGATCGCATGCGCCATGGCATCGCCGACCAGGCTCATCCGCCGCAGCATCAGGAACACGCCGATCGGCGCGCCACCGAGCGACAGCGCGATGACGGCCGCGAGCGCACGGCGCATGAACTCGAATTCGGTGAAGGGCGTGATCAGCGCGTCAGTCAGCATCGGCGTCAGGCGGCCCGTGAGCGCGGATCGGCGGCGCAGGCCGCGGCACTGTCGTCGAACGCCTCGCACATCCGCATCGCGACCGTCAGATTGTCCGGCGTCAATGTCTCCGCGGTCGGACCCCATTCCACCGGCCCGCGCGCCAGGAGCAGCGTTTCCGGGAAGTTGTTGCGCACCATGTCGAGGTCATGCAGCGCCGCCAGCACCGTACGGCCCTCGCCGTTCCAGCGCTTCACCAGGGCCAGCAGGTCGATGGTGGTCTTGGCATCGATCGCGTTGAACGGTTCGTCGAGCACGATCAGGCGGGCGTCCTGCAGCAGCACACGTGCGAACAGCATGCGCTGCATCTGGCCGCCGGACAGCGTGCCGATCGGGCGGTTCTCGAAGCCGTTGAGGCCGACCGCGGCGAGCGCCGCCAAAATCTTGTCGCGCGCGGCCTTGCCGATGCCGCCGAAGAAGCCGGTCGAGCGCCACAGCCCGGTGCCGACGAAATCGAACACCGAGATCGGAAACGTGCGGTCGATATCGGCGGATTGCGGCAGGTAGGCGATGTCGCGGTGGTCGAGGCCGTCGAGATCGATCACGCCCGACAGCGGCTTCAGCACGCCGGCGATGCCGCGCAGCAGTGTCGACTTGCCGGCGCCGTTGGGGCCGATCACGGCCAGCAGCGCGCCTGCCTCGACCGCGCCATTGAGATGGTGCACCGCCGGGTGACGGTCATAGCCGAGCGTGACGTCGCGGAAGGTGACTAGGGCGCCCATTGGTTTACCTCATCGCCAGCCAGACGACGGCCCACAGGCAGGCAGAGACCGCGAGCGCCGCGCCCAGCCGGGCTGGCACAGGCATGCGCAGGATCGACCAGGGCGCGGCCTGGGCCGGATGCGCCGAGGGGCCATGGCTGTGCCCGTGGGGATGGCTGTGGCCGTGATGGTGGTGGTCGTCGTGGGAGTGCGTATGCGCCATACCAAACTGTTATATTATAACATAACGCGAGTCCACCAACGAGGAACTCATGGCCGCTCCGCAAAACCGGGAGAGATTCGAGCTGCGCCGGCAGAGTGACGACCTGGTTTACAGCTTTGTCCGGAAAGTCCGCCCCGATGGAACCGTCGGCTACCAGCGTCAGGACCAGGATCTTTGGATCGAGCACCGGCCGGACTGGGGCTGGGTGGCCTGGGATCCGGCGAGCCAGTCCTGCACCGGCCGCCCCTGGAACGTGCTGCCG
>DASVOL010000740.1:0-2100 GCA_036383375.1 Bradyrhizobium sp.
ACACCGGCGAGCCAGCCGCTGGCCGGTACGCTGATCGCGCTTTCCGAACGCGGGCTCGATGCCGCGGGCAATCTGATCGCCTTCCTGGTCGGCGGCAAGACGCCCGGCCAATTCAGCGTCCGCCGCACCGAGAATTACGACATCAGCGACGCTGTGTTGCTGCCGTCGGGCGATCTGTTGATCCTGGAACGGAAATTCTCCTGGCTCGGCGGTGCAGGCATTCGCATCCGCCGCCTAGCTTTGTCCGACATCGCGCCCGGTGCCGTCGTCGATGGTCCGGCGATCTTCAATGCCGATCTCGGCAACGAGATCGACAACATGGAAGGTATCGATGCCCACGTCACTGATGAGGGCGAGACCGTGCTGACCATGGTCTCCGACGACAATTTCTCCCTGATCCAGCGCAATCTGCTGCTGCAGTTCACGCTGGTGGACTGAGGCTTCTCTTCACCCTCCCCTGGAGGGGGAGGGTCGGCGCACATGGAGCGCAGCGGAATGTGAGCCGAGGTGGGGTGATCTCTCAACACGGACGGTTATCGGGTGGAGGGACTGTCACCCCACCCCGTATCGCATCTCGCTGCGCGCGATGCGATACGACCCTCCCCCTCCAGGGGAGGGTGAACGGAACGGCGCTATCGCATTGCTGGTCTGCCCCGGCCCGTTCGGCGACGGCGACGGTTGGTGATCGCGGCGACCGCCTCTATCTTATCGTGGCCCTTTCCTCGATCCCGGATATCCCTCGCATGAGCACCCTGTTCTCCCCGATCGAACTGCGCAGCCTCAAACTCTCCAACCGGATCATGGTCTCGCCGATGTGCCAGTATTCGGCCGACGACGGCTCCGCCAATGATTGGCACTTCACCCACATCAACATGCTGGCGCTGTCGGGTGCCGCGATGTTCTGCATCGAGGCCACCCATGTCGAGGACATCGGGCGGATCACGCCGGGCTGTCTCGGCCTCTACAGCGATGCCAACGAGGCGGCGCTGAAGCCGATCCTCGCCTCGGTGCGCAAGCATTCGAAGGCTGCGGTCGCGATGCAGCTCGCCCATGCCGGCCGCAAGGCGTCGAGCCAGCGTCCGTGGGAGGGCGGGCAGCTGATCCCGATCGCCGAAGGCGGCTGGCAGACGGTTGGACCGTCGGCTGTCCCGCATAAAGACGGTGAGGCCGCGCCGGTGGCGCTCGATGATGCCGGCTTGAAGCGCATCCGTGAGGCCTTTGTCGTGGCCGCCAAGCGTGCCGACCGGCTCGGCATCGACGCGCTCGAGCTGCACGGCGCGCACGGTTATCTGCTGCACCAGTTCCTGTCGCCGATCGCCAACAAGCGGACCGACCGCTATGGCGGCTCGCTCGAAAACCGCATGCGCTTTCCTCTCGAAGTGTTCGACGCGGTGCGCGCCGTATTCCCGGATCACAAGCCGATCGGCATGCGAGTGTCTGCCACTGACTGGGTCGAGGGGGCCTGGGACCTCGCGCAGACCATCGAATTTGCCAAGGAGCTGAAGACGCGCGGTGTCGACTGGATGGACGTCTCCTCCGGCGGCGTGTCGCCGCTGCAGAAGATTCCGCTCGGGCCGGGCTACCAGGTGCCGGCAGCACAGGCCGTGAAGGAGGCGACCGGCATCACCACGATGGCGGTCGGCCTGATCACCGAAGCGAAGCAAGCCGAAGAGATCGTCACGTCCGGCAAGGCCGACATGATCGCGCTCGCCCGCGGCATGCTCTACGACCCGCGCTGGGGCTGGCACGCCGCCGCCGAGCTCGGCGGCGAGGTCAGCGCGCCACAGCAATATTGGCGCTCGCAACCGTCGACGCAGAAGGCGCTGTTCGGCAAGACTACGTTCGGGACGCGGTAAGTCGCCGTCTCGCCCGCGAGGTCACTGCATGGCGGGTCCGAACCAGCGCGTGAGCGCGGTGTCGAGGCCCGCCAGGTCCTCGCCGTCCGCCGCCCAGGCAATGCAGGCATCGGGACGGATCAGCAGCGACGGGCCGGCGCGCCTTGGCACGCATCGGACGAACATGTCCCAGCGCGCTGCGATTGCTGACGCAGCTCCATCAGTTGCGTCGACCAGCACGGCCCTGCCGTCCTCCATCTGATCG
>DASVOL010000741.1:0-2202 GCA_036383375.1 Bradyrhizobium sp.
GCGCAGCGCGCGATGGTCGTGATCGACCCCGCCGCGCAGACCGCGACGCTGGCCTTCGCCAAGCCGGTTGCGGTGGGCCGGCACAAGCTCCGCATCGCCTTCACAGCGCAGATCAACAAATTCGGCACCGGCCTGTTCTCGGTCGATTATCCGACCCCGGCCGGGATCAAGCGGCTCATCTCCAGCAAGCTGGAGCCGGCTGACGCGAGGCGGATATTTCCGTGCTGGGACGAGCCATCGTTCAAAGCGAGCTTCGCGCTGACCGTAGTGATCCCGCGCAATCTGCTTGCGGTCGGCAACATGCCCATTGCGAGCGAGGCGCCGGTCGCCGGTGATCTCAAGAAGGTCATGTTCGCGCCGACGCCGAAGATGTCGAGCTATCTGTTCGTGCTCACGGTCGGCGAGCTCGAACGGGTCACGGCGGATGCCGGCGGCGTCACGATCGGCGTGGTGACGACGGAGGGCAAGAGCGGGCAGGGCCGGTTCGCGCTCGACAGCGCGGTGAAACTGCTCGCCTACTACAACGATTATTTCGGCGTCAAATATCCGCTGCCGAAGCTCGATCTGATCGCGGTCCCCGGAGGGTTCGGCGGCGCGATGGAGAACTGGGGCGGCATCACCTTCTTCGAGAGCCGGCTGCTGTTCGACCCCGCGACCAATGCGGAGACGGCGCGGCGCGGCATCTTCGCCATCATCGCGCATGAGATGGCGCATATGTGGTTCGGCGATCTCGTCACCATGGCTTGGTGGGACAATCTCTGGCTCAACGAGGGCTTTGCCAGCTGGATGGCGACCAAGGCCTCGGAGCAGTTCTATCCGCAATGGCAGAGCTGGCTGAACGGCACCAGCGCGAAGCAGTTCGCCATGGCGCTCGATGCGCGCCGCACCTCGCACCCGGTGCAGCAGCCGATCGCGGACCACAGCGAGGCGGTCACGGCGTTCGACGCCATCACCTACAACAAGGGCCAGGCGCTGATCCGCATGCTCGAGACCTATCTCGGTGAGCAGGCGTTCCGCGACGGCATCCGCAAATATATGGCTGCGCATGCCTACAGCAATTCCACCACCGCCGATCTCTGGCAAGCGCTCGAGACGTCCGGCGGCAAGGCGATCACCGGCATCGCCACCTCCTTCACCGAGCAGGATGGGGTGCCGCTGGTCGTGGCCGAGACGGCCTGCGATGGCACGGCGCAGCGCCTGATGTTGCGGCAGGACCGCTTTGTGATCGCACCGGCCAACGATGCGCCGCTGCCGGCCCACGACTGGCAGATCCCGGTTTCGGCCGGACCTGCGCACGGCAAGCCGTTTGACGAGATCCTGCTGAAGGGCAGTACAGAAATTCCGGCCGGCGCATGCGGCGATGCGATCAAGGTCAATCTCGGTGACGTCGGCTACTTCAGGGTTGAGTACGGCCCGAAGAACCGTGCCGCAGTGCTGAACGCCTTCCCGCAAATGCAGGTCGTTGACCGGCTCAATGTCGTCACCGACAGCTGGGCCCTGGTGCAGGCCGGCCGCGCTGAAGCGCCATCCTATCTCGCGTTGCTCGATGCGCTCGATGCTGGTGACCATCGCGCGGTGTGGGATCAGGTGATCTCGACATTTGCCACGCTTAACCGCCTGTCGCGCGACCGCAGCGAGCGGGGCGTGATCCAGGCCTATGCCCGAGCCAAGCTGCGCCCGGTGTTCGACCGGATCGGATGGGATGGCGGCGGCGCGGGCGACGATGACACCGCGCTGCTCCGCGCGAGCCTGATCTCGACGCTCGGCGACCTCGGCGACGCGGCCATCGTCGCCGAGGCCAAGCGGCGCTTTGCAGCGTTCCTCGATGATCCCAAATCGCTGCCGACCACGCTGCGCGATGCGGTCACCCATGTCGCGGGCATCACGGCCGATCGGGCAACCTATGACAGACTGTTGGCGCTCGCGCGCAGCAGCACGGCGACCAATGAGCGGCTGCGCTATTATTTCGCCGCCGCCGGCGCTCGCGATACGGAGCTGGCGCGCGCGACGTTGGCGCTGACGCTGACCAATGAGTTGCCCGACACGATCGTCACGGGGATGATCAATGCGGTTGCGTCCGCAGGCGAGCATCCGCAGCTCGCCTGGGACTTCGTCCAGGCCAATTTCGATACGTTGCTGGCCAGGCAAGGGCCGAACTTCCGCGACCAGTTCGTGCCGAACTTCATGACCAATTTTACCGAT
>DASVOL010000742.1:0-4367 GCA_036383375.1 Bradyrhizobium sp.
ATACAAGCACAGCAAGGCCGTGGAAGAAGCGAAGGCGGCGTCCGCGCCCGCGGCGGCCGCGGCGCAAGCGTCGGAAGAGCCGATCGCGGCGGCGCTGAAGATCGACGACCTCAAGATCGAGCTCGGCTATGCGCTGCTGCCGCTGGTCAATTCGCCGGACGGCGGGGACCGCCTGACCGAGCAGATCAAGGCGCTGCGGCGTTCGCGACCCGCTTCTTCTTGCGCGCGTTCCAGGCCAGCGCCGCGGCGCCGGAGCCGAGCGCCATGAACGGCAGCGTCGGAATGCCCGGCAGCAGCGCCAGCACCAGCATGACGCCGGCCGACATGCCGAGCGCCTGCGGATAGCCGGAGAGCTGGCGCATCAGCGCCTTGTCGGCGGCGCCGGTGATGCCGGCCTTGGAAACCAGGAGGCCGGCGGCGGTCGAGACGATCAGCGCCGGCACCTGGGTGACGAGGCCGTCGCCGACCGTCAGCACGGTGTAGGTGCGGGCGGCTTCGCCGAAGGAGAGGCCCTGCTGGGCGACGCCGATGATGATGCCGCCGACGATGTTGATGCCGACGATCAAAAGGCCGGCGATGGCGTCGCCGCGGACGAATTTCGAGGCGCCGTCCATCGCGCCGAAGAAGCCGCTCTCATCTTCCAGCGCCTTGCGGCGCTCCTTGGCGGCCTTCTCGTCGATCAGGCCGGCGGACAGGTCGGCGTCAATCGCCATCTGCTTGCCGGGCATCGAGTCCAACTGGAAGCGCGCCGCGACTTCGGCGATGCGGCCCGAACCCTTGGTGATGACCACGAAGTTCACGATCACCAGGATCGCGAACACGATGATACCGATCACGAAGTTGCCGCCCATCACGAAGTTGCCGAACGCTTCGATGACGTGGCCGGCCGCCGCCGTGCCTTCGTGGCCGTGGCTCAGGATCAGCCGGGTCGAGGCCATGTTCAGCGACAGCCGCATCATGGTCGAGATCAGCAGGATGGTCGGAAACGACGAGAATTCCAGCGGCGCCTGGATGAACAGCGAGGTCATCAGGATCAGGATCGAGATCGTGATCGAGACCGCCAAAAACAGGTCGAGCACGATCGAGGGCAGCGGCAGGATCAGCACCACCAGGATGGTGAGGACGCCGAGCGCCAGCGCGAGATCGCCGCGCTTGAGGATGTCGCCGATCTCGCCGAGACCAGGCAATCCGCCTTTGCCTGCCGTGCCCTGACCCGCCGTGACGTCGACCATGGTAGCCGCTCTCCCCCGCGACTGGCGGCTACGGCCGCCAAGCGTCTGCGCGACGGCCGCAGGGCCGCCGTTCCGAAAGTGAGGCACCGCGCTGGCGTCCACGGGGATCTCCACCCGTCATACGCGTTCGACGACACTCGACTTCACTCGGCAATTCTTGCCGGGTGTATGGTTAGCAAAGGGTTAATAAGCGCGTTTTGAGGAGCGCGCGGGTCGTCGCAGGCGCCGGGCATGGGGGATTCCCGACCGCGATGGGCGGCGGGACCGCCCGGCCGTTCCGGCGGCGGGGTCGCGCAGCCTCTACCTGAACGCACCGAGCACGGCGCCCGATGCGGCGATGAGGCCGAGCGTGATGACGCTGGCGCGCCACAGCAATTGGTGCCGGGCGGTGCGCTGGTCATGAAACGCCAGCCAGTCGCGAACGAAGCCCGCGGGAATGTCGAACACCACCGCAGGCTCGTCGCGATAGTGCGTCTCATGCTCGCAATACATCGTGCGGACCGCGGGCACGCCCAGCCGCTCGAGCTCGCAATGCCACTCCCAGGCATGCTTGCCGTTGGTCCAGCGATTTTCGAAGGGGATCACGTGTGATTCCATGACGAGCCTCCTGGCCCACCCTTGAACCTCACGCGGCAAGTCTAGCTCAATATCCGGACCGGTGCGAGATCGGCGTCAACGGTGCGTCAATTGGCCGATAGCATCCATTTGCGCCAATGCGTCGGCTGGATGTCGAGATGCCTGCTGCCGGCATGGTCGACCCATTCGGAACCGTCCCGGTGGCACGGGAACATCAGCGCGTGCACCATGCCGTCATAGTCGAGGACACAAACCTCGAGCTCCCGGTCCGACGGCGCTGACGCAACGGGCAACCACTCTGCTGACGACGAATGCATGACGATCCTCCGACGATGTGCGCTTCGATCCTTTAACCTTGCGAGCTGCGCGCCATCCGGGCGGGATGATAGGTCCGGACGGCGAGCCGCCAATGTGAACCGGCTCGCATTGTAGCAGTTTTTCTCATCAGCATGGATCACGGTTCGACGGACGATATTCCCGCTCGAGCGGTCCGCTGCGATCGCTGCGGTGCACGACGCGGATTGAACTTTCGCGGCCCGGCCTCCGACCAAACGCCAGCAACGCCATTCAACCGCTGGAGGCATCGATGTCGAACCGGGCAGGTCGAACCATGACAGCAGGCCTTGCTGCCGCGATCGCGCTGCTGTCGGTGCCGGCGTCCGCCGTGACGCTGCCGGACGACCGGGCCTGGATGATCCGCATGATCGCCTGCAAGGGTAACGGTGTCCTGATGGAGGTTTACCTGCCACAATCCGTCGTCTTCGCGCCGCATGGCGGGATGGCGGCGGGCAAGACGGCGGATGGCTACTACACGCTCGATCTGACCGCGCTCAACAAGGGCAAGGATCTCGAGCCGGTGCATGTGACGATGAGCGCGGACAAGAAATTCGTCACCGTCGACCAATACACGCGCGGCTTGCCGCCGACCCGCATACCGGTTGGCGGCGGCACCGTGGACTTCGACCAGCGCTTTGGTCTCGACGCGAAGTGCGGTCCGTTCCAGGCGCAGGATCCGAACTACGGCAATTGAGGCGCCTCACGCGCCGGTGAAGGCAATGCGTCCCCTTGCTGACGCATGCCTAATCTCTCGGCAATGCGGCTTGACCCGGAGGCAAATGCCGACGAAGTTCCGCGTGCCGTGGTAATTTCTTCTGAATATTCCCCTGAAGCCGCTGTCTTCATTCCCGACTCGCGCCGGGCATGGCTGCGCCTTGCCGTCGCCGTGGTCATCGGCTCGCTCGGCAGTGTCGGCATGTGGTCGGTCGTGGTGGCGTTGCCGGCGGTGCAGACCGATTTCGGCGCGACCCGCGGAACGGCCTCGCTTGCTTTCACGATGGTGATGCTCGGCTTCGGCCTCGGACAGGTCGTGACCGGCAAGATCAGCGATCGCTACGGCATCGTCACGGCGATCGGCGCCGGGATCGGCATTCTCGGCCTCGGCTATATCTGCGCCGGCTACGCGCCGTCGATCTGGGCCTTCATCCTGCTGCATTTCGCGATCGGCCTGTCGTCGGCCGCGACCTTCGGTCCTCTGATGGCGGAGGCCTCGCACTGGTTCGAGCGCTACCGCGGCCTCGCGGTCGCGATCGCCGCCAGCGGCAATTATGTCGGCGGCACGGTGTGGCCGCCGCTGGTCAATTTCGGCATGCAGAGCGTCGGCTGGCGCACCACTCACATTGCAATCGGCATCTTCACCGCGATCGCGATGGCGCTTGCACTCGTGGTGCTGCGTCTGTTGATGGGAGCGGCGACCCGGCGCAGCCATGTCAACGCGGCGCCGCCGCGGGTTGACATGCGGCTCTCGACCAACGCGCTGACTGCGATCCTGTCGCTCGCCTCGATCTCCTGCTGCGTGGCGATGTCGATGCCGCAGGTTCACATCGTCGCCTATTGCGGCGATCTCGGCTACGGCGTGGCGCGCGGCGCCGAGATGCTGTCGCTGATGCTGGGCTTCGGCATCATCAGCCGGATCGGCTCCGGCTTTCTCGCCGACCGGATCGGCGGCATCCGCACCCTCTTGATCGGCTCGATCGCGCAGGGCGCGGCGCTGCTGTTCTACCTGTTCTTCGACAGCCTGACCTCGCTCTACGTCATCTCGGCGATGTTCGGCCTGTTCCAGGGCGGCATCGTGCCGAGCTACGCCATCATCGTGCGCGAGGCGATGCCGGCCGCCGAGGCCGCGACCCGGATCGGCATCGTGATCTTCGCCTCAGTGTTCGGCATGTCGTTCGGCGGCTGGATCTCGGGCGTGATCTTCGACGCCACCGGTTCCTATGCCGCGGCCTTCGCCAATGGCCTCGCCTGGAACCTGCTCAATGTCAGCATCATCCTGCTGCTCATGATGCGGTCGCGGCAGCGGCTTGCGATGGCCTGATCCACTAAAGATCGACCGAGATCCTCGCGATCGCCTTTTCCAGCCGGCTCTTGATGGAATCCATCTTGCCGGTCAGTTGCTGCAGCTCCCGCAGATCGAGCTCGGCATAGACGAACTCGTTCAGCTCCTTGCGTTGCGCGGACAGGTTCGCCATCTGCTTCTTGGCGTGCTCGGTCAGCGACAGG
>DASVOL010000743.1:0-3294 GCA_036383375.1 Bradyrhizobium sp.
ACGCCAAGCGCCAATGCTGCAGCGCACAACAGCCCGCATCCCAAGAAAACAAGGTGTTTTGCGCGGTTCTCCACCCGATTCGGAGCCTCCCAGCTGCTTCTTACCGCATTAGAACCGCACGGTTAATCGCAGCCTAATGACGCGACGGTGAAAAGAACCGAGTGTTGCGGCGGCGTGACGCTTCCCTTGCACGCGGCGGGCAATCCACGTATGTACGGGGTGCTGACGGCTAGTACTCCCGGTTGTGTCGCGTTCAGCCTCTCGGTGCAGCGGTGGAACCTTCCAAGTCGAAGATCCCGCCGTGTTTTTCCGGTCCCTCCCCAGCCAGCGCCGCGCGCGGCTGACACGGAGAGGCGGATTCAAGCCCGAGCGGCGTCCGGTCCCAGACACACTCCCTCGCCAGAGGGACGGTTTGAGACACGGCGTAACCGATTATCCGGCCCCTTGGGGCCTCGATATGCGATGGCCGGCAGGCGCTTCGGCGCCAGGCGGGGCCTTCAGCAAAAGATACGGCGGTAATTTTCGCCGCCAACATGTTTAGACGGGCCGACGCTTAATGCGCCAGACTGCATTGCCGACCAGGATCCCCCGAATGATCGCGCTGACGCGAGGTGAAAACTTCGCCCGTCGCATCAACCCGGTGGGTTCCCGTCCGGCGCTGTGCCGCGAGACGCGTTTTGGCCTTCCCCTCACCCCCGAATCAGGTGGACCGTCGCGTCACCGGGCGGCGCAGTTTGCGCGCGCCATGATCCGCGCCCGCCGCCGTCAAGAGCTCCAAAATGCCCAACAAGATGTTGATCGATGCCACCCACCCGGAAGAGACCCGGGTCGTCGTGGTCCGTGGCAATCGCGTCGAAGAGTTTGATTTCGAAACCGCCCAGCGCAAACAACTGCGCGGCAACATTTACCTCGCCAAGGTCACGCGCGTAGAGCCGTCGCTGCAGGCTGCCTTCATCGAGTATGGCGGCAACCGGCACGGCTTCCTGGCCTTCAGCGAAATCCATCCCGACTACTACCAGATCCCGGTCGCCGACCGTCAGGCACTGATCGAAGCCGACGAGCGCGCCCATCGCGAGGCTGAGGAAGAGCACGAGAACCGCGGCCATCGCCGCCGGTCGCGCCATCGCAATGCCCGCCGCCGCGGCCATGGCGACCGTGTCCAGAGCGAGGTGATCGAGGGTGCCGCCGACGCGCAGGCGCAGCCGGCGGTCGAGGCTCACGAGCACCCGGTCGATGCCGAGCATCATGAACATGATGCCGGGCATCACGAGCACGGCGTGGTCGCCCATGAGGGTCACGAGCATGAGGCGCATGATCATGCGCATCACGACGACCATCACCACGAGCATGAGCATCATCATGACCATGGTCACGACGATCATGGCCACGATGATCACGATCATCACCACCACGACCATGATCATGCGCACGATCACGACCACGCCCCCGTTGTGAGCCAGGCGCCGGCCGCCGACGCCCCGTCCGACCCCGTCGCCGCGGTGGTCGAAGCCTCCTTTGCGTCAGCCGCGCCGGAATTCGTCGAGATCGCCGAGGTCAATCATGAGCCCGAGCGGGCTCGTGAGGAACAGGTCGAGGAAAACGCCGCGCATGCCGACGACGCACCGCACGGGGCAGCGGACGAAGTTCACGCCGCAGCCGATGAGCATGGCGTCGCCGACTACGCAACGCTCGCGGACGGAGCCGCGCCCGAGGCCCGGCATGGCGACGATGCCGGCGAAGACGATGACGAGGACGACGGCGAAGAAGGCGAGGAAGAGGATGTCGTCGAGTCCGTTGGCGGCGACGATGTGCTCGAGGAGGTTCCGGAGCGCGCGTTCCGCCCGCGTCGCCAGTACAAGATCCAGGAAGTGATCAAGCGCCGGCAGGTGATGCTGGTGCAGGTCGTCAAGGAAGAGCGCGGCAACAAGGGCGCTGCGCTGACCACCTATCTGTCGCTCGCCGGCCGCTACGCCGTGCTGATGCCCAACACCGCACGCGGCGGCGGCATCAGCCGCAAGATCACCTCCGCCCAGGACCGTTCGCGGCTGAAGGAAGTGGTGCAGGACCTCGACGTGCCCGAGGGCATGGGGATCATCCTGCGCACCGCCGGCGCCTCCCGCAGCAAGCCGGAGATCAAGCGCGACTTCGAGTACCTGATCCGGATGTGGGAGACGGTGCGCGACCTGACCCTGAAATCGCAGGCGCCGACCCTGGTCTACGAGGAAGGTTCGCTGATCAAGCGCTCGCTGCGCGACCTCTACAACAAGGAGATCGACGAGATTCAGGTGGCGGGCGAAGCCGGCTACCGTGAAGCGCGCGACTTCATGAAGATGCTGATGCCGGCCAATGTGCGCGCGGTGAAGCAATATCGCGACGGCCAGCCGCTGTTCTCGCGCATGGGCGTCGAAAGCCAGCTCGACGCGATGTTCTCGCCGACCGTGCAGCTGCGCTCCGGCGGCTACATCGTGATCAACCAGACCGAGGCGCTGGTCTCGATCGACGTCAACTCGGGTCGCGCGACGCGCGAGCACCATATCGAGGACACCGCGCTCAAGACCAATCTGGAAGCCGCGGAAGAAGTCGCGCGTCAATTGCGTTTGCGCGACCTCGCGGGCCTGATCGTCATCGACTTCATCGACATGGACGAGAAGCGCAACAACCGCGCGGTCGAGCGCAAGCTGTCCGACTGCCTGCGCCAGGACCGGGCCCGGATCCAGGTCGGCCGCATCTCGCATTTCGGCCTGTTGGAAATGTCGCGCCAGCGCATCCGCGCCAGCGTGCTGGAGAGCTCGACCGAGCCCTGCCCGCAATGCGGCGGCAGCGGCCACGTCCGCTCGGTCTCGTCGGTGGCGTTGCAGCTCTTGCGCGGCATCGAGGAAATCCTGATGAAGGGCGCGACCCACAACCTGGTGGTCCGCACCCGCACCGACGTCGCGCTCTATGTGCTCAACCACAAGCGCGGCCATCTGCGCGACCTCGAGGACTCCTTCCGCGTCTCGCTGTCGATCGTGGCCGACGCCACGGTGCACGGTCAGCAATCCTACATCATCGATCGCGGCGAGCAGGTGCACACGCTCGAAGCCGCCAAGGCGCTGCTTGCCGCGCAAGCTGCCGCTGCGCCGGCGCAGGTCGATGAGCCGGATGACGAGGAAGAACTGTTCGAGTACGAGGCCGAGATCGAGACCGACGAGACCGAAGGCCTCGTCGACGACCGGGCGGCCGGCGAGGAAGCAGGCGCCGCCGAGGGTGACGGCGACGGTCAGCGCCGCAAGCGCCGCCGCCGGCGCCGTGGCC
>DASVOL010000744.1:0-2266 GCA_036383375.1 Bradyrhizobium sp.
AAGGGCTGTTCAGGTCCTGGTCGCTGCAGGGACTGTAGCATCAAATGATGACGCCCGGCTCGCGCCGGGATCGCCGCCAAGGCGGACGGCCCGGCTGAGCGAGAACGCCGCCAGCGCGGCGCACAGCGCGGCCGATGCCGCCGTCATGAACAGTTCCCCGGTGCTCCATTTCGCACTCATCAGCGCGCCGCCGATCAATGGACCGATGATGGAGCCGACCCGGCCGATGCCGAGCGCCCAGCCGACGCCGGTGGCGCGCATCGCGGTCGGGTAGAAATTGGCGGCCAGCGCATTGGCGGCGATCTGACCACCGACAATGCAGAATCCGGCGGCGAACACCGCAAGCGTGACCAACACCACCGAATGGCTGAGCTGGCCGATCGCACCCACCGCGAACACGGCGACGAAATAGACCAGCGCCAGCGCCCGGAACGAGAAACGGTCGACCACGCTTCCGAGCGCGAACGTGCCGACCACCCCGCCGACCTGGAGCATCGCGCCGATCAAGGCGGCAGCCGATACGGAAGCGCCGAGATCGTTGAGCACGGTCGGCAGCCAGTTCGCCAGGAAATAGAGGTCGAGCAGGCTCATGAAGAACACGACCCACAACAACAGCGTCGGCAGCATCCTGCCGTCGGTGAAGAGATGCAGCACCCGCAGGCCTTCGAGCCGTGGCTCATGCACGACGAACTGGCTGCCCGATACGGCTGGCGCGGCGTCCGGGTTGATGCGGCCGAGCAGTTCGGCAACGCGTGCAGGGGCGCGGCCACTGAGGGCGAGAAAGCGCACGGATTCGGGCAGCCGCCAGGCGAGGAACGGCGCCAGCAGCAGCGGTGCGACGCCGCCGACCACGAATACCGAACGCCAGCCATAATGCGGGATCAGCGCCGCGGCGAGCAGGCCGCCGAGCGCCGCACCGACCGAGAAGCCGCAGAACATGATCATCACCATGGTGGCGCGGCGGCGGTGCGGGCTGAATTCGGACGTCATGGCCACCGCATTCGGCATTGCGCCACCAAGCCCGAAACCGGTGAGCAGGCGGATCACCATCAGCGTGGTGACGTCGTGGACGAAAGCCGTCGCCAGCGTGCCGATGCCGAAAGCGAGCGTCGAGAAGATGATGATCTTCCTGCGCCCGACGCGATCGGCAAGCGGCCCGAAGATCAGCGCGCCGATCATCAGCCCGAACAGGCCGGCGCTGAAGACCGGCCCGAGCGCCGCGCGCGACAGGTTCCATTCCTTGGCGAGCGCCGGCGCGACATAGCCGATCGCCTGGGTGTCGAAGCCGTCGAGGAACAGCACCGCGGCGCAGGTCAGCAGCAGCCTGATCTGGAAGCCGCCGACAGGCTGCCGGTCGATGTAGTCGGCAACGTCGGTTGCCTCAGTCTCCGCCATGACCGTCCCCTCCCGCTCGCTCTGCGGCTGTTGTCAGCCGTCATTCTTGCGAACCTACCGCAGATTGCCCCGACGCGGCAGGCTTCCGGCTAGCCGCGCAGCGCTTCCCTGGAATAGCCTGCGATCCGCTTGTAACTGTCGGACATCCCAGCCAGCTCCTCGCGGCTGATCACGTCCTCGATGACGCGAAACGGCTTGTCCCCGGTGCGGAGGAACACCTCGCGCAGGATCACATCCGGCGGGTTGGTGCGGTTGGTCAGCACGATGCGCGTGGTGGCTTCCAGCCGCTGCGCCTCATAGGCCGAAAGCGCCGCGACGGGATCGTCATGCGCGCGCAACGCCGTGGTCAGCGCCCGGGCGTCGAGGATCGCCTGTCCCGCACCGTTCGAGCCGCGCGGCACCATCGGGTGCGCGGCATCGCCGAGCAGAGTGACGCGGCCGAAGCTCCAGCGCGGCAGCGGATCCTGATCGACCATCGGGAACTCGAGCACGCTGTCGGCGGCCCGGATGAAGGCGGGCACGTCGAGCCAGTCGAAATGCCAGTCGGCAAAGGCCCCGATGAAATCGTCGAGCGAGCCGGTCCGATTCCAGTCGCGCTTGCGATAGTTCGGCGTTTCGATCTCGGCGACCCAGTTGACGAGTTGCAGGCCGTCGGGTCCGGCTGGACGGATCGGATAGATCACCATCTTGCCATGCGACAGCCAGCCGGCACGCACCATGCTGGCACCCGACAGCATCGGCCTCCAGCGGGTGACGCCGCGCCACATGTTGACGCCGGAATAGCGTGGCTCGCCCTCGCCGGGGAAGAATTGCTTGCGCACCGCCGAGTTGATGCCGTCGCAGGCGATGGCGACGCGGCCGCGCGCGGTGA
>DASVOL010000745.1:0-1788 GCA_036383375.1 Bradyrhizobium sp.
AGACATCTGCGCGCCGGCGGCGCCGCGCCTGCGATCAACCGCAAAGATCATCCGCCATGACCCGAACCATTCAGAACGACTTCACCGCCCCCGCATTGCCGCCGATCGTGATCACCGCGAGCGAGGCACAGCGCCTCAGCGCGCTGGCCGATTCCAGCATGGCGGTGTTTCCCCGCGTGGCCCAGTTCCTCGCCCGCGAGACCGACCGCGCCCAGGTCGTCGCCGACGATTCCGAACTGCCCGACGTGGTCCGCATGGGTTCGCGCGTGCGCTACCGCGACGACGAGACCGGCGACGTCAGGGAAGTCGTGCTGGTGTACCCGCATGAAGCCGACATCGCGCTGCGACGGATCTCGGTGCTGACGCCGGTCGGCGCCGCGCTGATCGGGCTTTCAGTCGGACAGACGATCGATTTCCAGACGCCGAGCCATCGGACACGCGCGGTGACGATTTTGGCCGTGAAGCAGCAGAGCTAGCGGCGCGGCCCGCCAAGTGCAGCGCCCGTCGCACGTAAGGAAGCCACCAGCGGCAGGATTCCCTCTCCCCTTGTGGGAGAGGGTTGGGGAGAGGGGTGCCACACTGCGGACTCTCTCGGCGGAATCTTTCAACGGCACGCGAGCCGCGTTGCGATAGCGATGCGCGCACCGATCATCTCGCCCGGGGCCCCCCCTCACCCCACCCTCTCCCACAAGGGGAGAGGGAGCCTGACGAGCGTGCTCACCTCACATGAACAGACCGCGATACGCGGTCGCTGCGCGCGCAACTCACGCCGCCAGACCGCACTGCCCCATCTCGAGGCCGTGGCGGCGCCCGCGCGCGATGCCTTCGGCAATCGCTTTCACGACAATCTCGGCATCGTCGGGCGACAGATGGTCGAGCGGCCGCCAGGCGCGCATGATGTCGCGCGCGCGATCGAGGTCGCCGTAGATTGCAAGGACAGGAAGCGATTTGATCGGCATATGCGTGGCTCCCAACGCAACTGCGCGAGCCTAGCCCAGCTGGACAAATCGAGCCATGCGTTCGGCAACCGCGATTGCCCGCTTTGCCGAGCGCCGATGCATGGCGAGGGCGCTTGCCGCCCCCGCGAGCACGTCGTTGGGTTACTCGGCGCCGGAGCCGCCCTGCACGATCTTCTCGTTCAGCTTCTGATCGACGGTCTCGACGGTGCGGTCGATCTCGGCGCTCGGCGTGCCGAGCTGGTGCGAGATCAGCTTCACCAAGAGATCGACGCGCTCGATGAAGGGCGCGCCGGCGGCGACCGCGCGGGCCGCCGATGACGGCTTGAGCAGGCTTTCAGCCGCCTTGGCGTATTTCGCGAACGGCACCTGATCGGCAGGATCGGCGCCGAGCTTGCGCGCGATGCCGTCGACATGGTCATAGATCGCCTGCGAACGCGTCAGGTCGCTGTGCACGGCGTCGCGGATCGATTGCGGTTCGGTCGGTGTGATGCAGCGGTAATTGCCGGTCAGCAGCATCGACCACTTCGCCAGCGGCACGAACAGCGAATCGAACACTTTCAGCTTCACCGGAACGTCCTGGCCGTCGAGCGTCACCGCGTCGATGTCGGCTTCGAGCTCGCGCAGCACCTTGTTGAGCTTGTCGTCCGCGACAACGGAAGCCTTGAAGGTGGTCGGCAGGCCGACATGTAGCACGTTGGCCTTCTCCTCCGGCGGACGGAACGCCTGCGGATCCGGCGAGCACAGCGTGACGAGGCCCGGCTCGAAGCGCTCCCAGACCTGGGCGTTGGTGTAGGCCTCCTCGAGATCCATGCCGGCGAGCGCGGGGATC
>DASVOL010000746.1:0-1908 GCA_036383375.1 Bradyrhizobium sp.
AGCGCCGGACGAGGGCGCGCCCGCCGCGCTGCCGCCCGAGCCGAAACCGAAGAAGATCGTCCGCCGCCGCACCACCGCGCCGCCCGCCGACGACCAGCAGGCGCAGCCTGCGGCGCCGGCGCAGCAGACCCAGACCAGCCAACAATCCGGCGGCGCGTTCCCCGCGCCGCTACCGAGCGGTGGATTTAGCCGCTAGGCTTCTCTTTCAATTCATTGACGCGCGCCACGCCGCGGCGCCTGGATAATCCATGTCTTTTACCATCGCCATTATCGGCCGGCCCAATGTCGGAAAGTCGACGCTGTTTAACCGGCTGGTCGGCCAGAAGCTCGCGCTGGTGGACGACGAGCCCGGCGTGACCCGCGACCGCCGTGAGGGTCAGGCGCGGCTCTACGATCTCGACTTCACCATCATCGACACCGCGGGGCTCGATGAGGGCGCCAAGGGCTCGCTGACGGCGCGGATGCAGGAGCAGACCGAAACCGCGATCGAGCTCGCCGACGCCCTGATGTTCGTGATCGACGCCCGCGTCGGCCTGACGCCGACCGATCGCGCCTTTGCCGACTTCGCCCGCAAGGCCAACAAGCCGGTGGTGCTGGTCGCCAACAAGGCCGAGGGCAAGCATGGCGAGATCGGGGCGATGGAATCCTACGCGCTCGGGCTCGGCGATCCCGTGCAGATATCGGCCGAGCACGGCGAGGGCATGGGCGACCTCCACGAGGCGCTGAGCGCGCTGATGCCTGAACCCGTCGACGAGGAAGAAGAGCAGGAGATCGAGGGCGTCGAGGATTGGTCGGATGAGGAGATCGCGCAGCGCCCGATCCGCGTCGCCATCGTCGGCCGACCCAATGCCGGCAAGTCGACGCTGATCAACCATCTGCTCGGCGAGGAGCGGCTGCTGACCAGCCCCGAGGCCGGCACCACGCGCGATTCCATCGCGGTCGAGATCACCTGGCAGGGCCGCCAATTCCGCGTGTTCGATACCGCCGGCCTGCGCCGCCGCTCGCGGATCGAGGAGAAGCTGGAGAAGCTCTCGGTCGCCGACGCGTTGCGTGCGGTGCGCTTCGCCGAAGTCGTCGTGATGATGATGGACTCGCAGAACAAGTTCGAGGAGCAGGATCTGCGGATCGCCGACCTAATCGAGCGCGAAGGCCGCGCCATCGTGCTCGCGGTCAACAAATGGGACCTCGTCGAGCGCAAGCCCAACCAGATCTCGCAGTTGCGCACCGATGCCGACCACTGGCTGCCTCAGGTCAAGGGCGCGCCGATCGTCGCCGTCTCCGGCCTGATGGGCGAGGGCATCGACCGTCTGATGACTGCGATCCAGGAGGCCTATGCGGTCTGGAACCGGCGCTTGCCGACTGCGGCGCTCAATCGCTGGTTCGAGCAGGCGATCCAGGCGAGCCCACCGCCGGCCGTCTCGGGCCGCCGGCTGAAGCTGAACTACATCACGCAAGTCAAGGCGCGCCCGCCGAGCTTCGTGCTGTTCTGCTCGCGCGCCGATGCGATCCCGAGATCCTATCTGCGCTACCTCACCAACTCGCTGCGCGAGACCTTCGATCTGCCGGGCACGCCGATCCGGATCACGCTGCGCGAGAAGGCCAATCCGTTCGCCCACAAGCGCAAGCGGCCGTCGTGAGCGGCGCGGCGCGAACTGACGCAATGTCGGTTTCGCAACCGCGCAGCGGCGCGGTGATCTTCATCTTCGTCACCCTGCTGCTCGACATGCTCGCGCTCGGGATCATCATTCCGATCCTGCCCAAGCTGATCGAGGGCTTCGTCAGCAACGACACCGCAAACGCGGCGCGCATCTTCGGGGTGTTCGGCTCGATCTGGGCCTTGATGCAGTTCGTCTGCTCGCCGATCCTGGGCGCACTGTCCGATCGCTTCGGCCGCCGGCCCGTGGTGCT
>DASVOL010000747.1:0-2166 GCA_036383375.1 Bradyrhizobium sp.
GACAGCGCGTCCAGCATGGCGCGGCCGCCCAGATGATCGTCGGCCGTTTCGCTGCGCATCAGGGACACGAGGCCGGCGAGCCGTCCGGCCGTGCCCTTTCCCATCCGCGGCCCGGCATGCACGACAAGACGCGGCGGAAGATAGGTGCGCAACAGACGGTCGTGCGGAGGTGCAATCGCGAAGTGTCCGCACAGCAGATCAAGCCGCTCCTCCGAACCCAGGTTTTCGCTGATGGTGAAATTCTGTGCCGCCCGGTTGCGCGCCGGCAGCGGTGTCGCGCCGCTGCCGTCATGCATCACGTGCCGCGGGTTGCCGGGCAGCAGAAGAATGTCGCCGGTCTTCAGCAGCAACGGCCGGCCGCCTGCGGGATCGTCCAGGATCGCCGAGCCGGCAAGCACCGCATGATAGGGGATCTCGTTGGTTGCGCCCGGCCCCTGGTCGATGCGCCAGGGCACGCTGTAGCTGCAGCGAATATCGAGCCGTCCGCGCACCGGCATCATCTCGAATAGCCGGCTGAGCCAATCCATGGCCAATCCCCCGAGGCAGCTCATGAGACGAATGAGCATATAATCGAGCAGTATGAACATTCAATGTCTCAAACCGCGATCCTATTGTCACTCCGCAATCGTCCACCACCCCAAACAAGGAGTGTCACCATGTCCCGTCTCTCAGTTCCTAATCTCGAAACCGATACCGGCCCGTCGGGCCAGATCTACGCCCAGATCAAGAAGGCGGCCGGCAGCGTCCCGAACGCCTACGCGGCAATCGCCGCCCATGGTCCGGCCGCGCTCAAGTCGATGCTCGCCGCCGATGCGGTGCTCGCCGGCGGCAGCCTTTCCAAGCGCGATCGGGAGATCATCAAGCTGGTGGTCAGCGCCGCCGGCGGCTGCGACTACTGTGTCGCCGCGCATTCTCATCTCGCCAAGCTCGCCGGCGTGAAGACAGACGCACTGAAGCAGATCCGCGACGGCGCGCCGACCGGTGATGCCAAGTCCGACGTGCTGGTCGGCTTTGTCCGCAAGCTCGCACAGTCGAGCGGCACCGTCAGCGCCGAGGACTTCGCCGCGATCAAGGCCGCCGGCTACAGCGACGCGCAGCTGGTCGAGATCAGCCTGGCGTTTGCGACCATCGTCTTCACCAACGTCTTCAACCGCATCAACGACACCGACATCGACTTCCCCGCGGTCGCCTAGAGCGACCGAACGATGTCATGCGAAGGGACCACGACCATGACCACGCTTTCCAACACCACACGGAATCCGATTGTCCACGCACTTTACAGGTCCGGCCTGCTCGCGGATGACCTCGATTACCATGTCGTCCGCGCCGCGATGGTGATCATGTTCCTGTTCTTCGGCTACCAGAAATGGTTTCCGTACGAATTCGAACGGCTGGTCCCGTTCATCGGCAACGGGCCGCTGATATGGTGGCTCTATCCGGCCTTCGGCCATGCCGGCGCCAGCTACTTCCTCGGCGCATCGGAATGGACGTTCGGCTCGCTGCTGCTGGCGGGTTTCTGGGACAAGCGCCTCGGCGTGCTCGGCGCCCTCGGCTCGACCGGCACCTTCATCGCGACGGTCACCATCATCCCGTTCATGCCTGACGGTTGGGACGTTGCCGCCGGAGGCTTCCCCGCGATGACCGGCAACGTGCCCTTCCTGATGAAGGACGTCGTCCTGCTCGCCGTCTCGCTCTACCTGCTGAGGCAGGACGTGGTTCGCCTGATAAGGCAATAAATGGCGTCCGCTGATGGCGATGGATCGCCGGCGAACCTCGGGTTCGCCGGCGTTCGCGCGTTGATCGGGATCGGGGGACCGCTGATGTCGCGACATCGCCACCATTGTTGCGGTGCAGGCAAGGTCAGATCGAGCTTCGGCGTTACGCCATAAGCTGTTGCCGAGTTTGCGGAATGCGTTGCAGTTGCCGGTCCGTTCCGGTGCGGGATCGGGTTGGCGGTGCGGGACGTTCAATCTGGATCGCGTCCGCATTGCCATGCAGGAATGATCGGTCGCTCTCCCGGTCATGACCATAGTTCTGCCGTGCGGTCTAGGTTACAAAATACCGCCGGTGTTGTTCTGGGGTGGGTTGATGAAGAAGGACGACGTCACGTGTCCGCGCTGCGGGGCTGGATTCCGGCGCCTTGAGCTGTCATCCGGATCGGGAAAC
>DASVOL010000748.1:0-3773 GCA_036383375.1 Bradyrhizobium sp.
CCGCGGGATGTCGATCGGCTTCATCAAATAGCCGTCGTGGAACGGTTGCGCCAGCGGCGCGCCATGGGCCTCCAGCGCGCTGGCCGAGATCATCAGGATTCGTGCCTGGTGATGGCCTTCGGAGCGCAAGGTCTCGGCGACGGTCCAGCCGTCCATGCCGGCCATCGAGATATCGAGCAGGAACATGTCCGGCCGGCAATGCTGGGCGAGCGCGAGGCAGCCCGGCCCGTCCGGTGCGCTGAGCAGGATAAAGCCGAGCGGCGTCAGGATCTCGCGCAGCAGGTCGCGGTGGGTCGGGTCGTCGTCGGTGATCAGGATGGTCTTGCGTGGGCCGTGATAGCCGTACACGGGAGCATCGACCGGCGCATCGCGGCGTGGATTGGTGACCTCGGACAGCAGCAGCTTGACGCGGAACGTGCTGCCGGTGCCGACCGTGCTCAAGACCTTGATGTCGCCGCCCATCACGCCCGCGAGCAGGCGGCTGATGGTGAGGCCGAGCCCGGTGCCGGTCTGCGGCTGGCTGACGCCGAGCGCGCCGCGCTCGAACGGGGCGAAGATCCGCTCGAGGTCGTCGGGCTGGATGCCCGGCCCAGTATCGATTACCTCGAACTCGGCGACCGGGCTGCGATAATGCACCACGAACTGCACATTGCCGGATTGTGTGAACTTGATCGCATTCGAGAGCAGGTTGATCAGGATCTGCCGCAGCCGCTTCTCGTCGGCATAGACCACGACAGGCAGTACGGCCGGCCGCCTGAACACGAAGTCGATGCCTTTTGCAGCAGCTTGCAGGCGGAACATGCCGACCAGTTGCTCGAGGAAATCGTTCAGCCGCACCTCGTCGCGCGAGAGATAGAGGCGGCCGGCCTCGATCTTGGAGATATCGAGAATACCGTCGATCAACCCCGACAAATGATCGGCGCTGCGGCGGACAACGCGCACTTGCCCGCGTGGCCGCACCGGGAGGCTGTCGTCCTGCTCCAGCAGCTGCGCGTAGCCGGAGATCGCATTCAGCGGCGAGCGGAGCTCATGGCTCAGGCCGACGACGTATCGGCTCTTGGCGAGATTGGCTGCCTCGGCGACTTCCTTGGCGCGCTGCAATTCGGCATCGGTGCGCTTGTGGGCGTCGATCTCCTGGATCAGCAGCGTGGTCTGCCGGCGTGTTTCGTCTTCGGCGGCGCGCCGGCTCTGTTGCGCCAGCACGAACAGCCAGGCGACGACGCCGATGATCAGGGTCAGCGCAAAGAACACCTTCCATAGCACGTCGGCCAATAGTTCGTTGGCATGCACGGCCGCGGTCGTCTGCAGGTAGATCAGCCCGAGGACCAGCGCCACGAGGCCGGCCGAGACCGCGAACACGCCGAGGTAATGTCCGAGCTGCGAATTGATGCGGGCGTAGATCGGCTGCGGCATCACCTTGCCCAGCGCGTCCGAGACCTGCGCGCCAATCCGTCCATGCGGCTTGCAGAGGTCGTGGCAGCGCGCGTCGAGCGAGCAGCACAAGGAGCAGATTGGGCCGGCATAGGCCGGACAGGAGGCCATGTCCTCGGGCTCGAAGGCATGCTCGCAGATACAGCACTGGATCGATTCAAGGTTCTGCCAGCTCCGCTTCGGCTTGCGGGCGATGTAATACTTGCCGTCGGTCGCCCACGCAATCAGCGGAGCGGCGATGAAGGCCACCGCCAGCGCAACGAAGGCCGACAGCGCCTTCGCCGTCGGGCCGAACAGGCCGTAGAACGCGCTGATCGAGACCACGGTCGCAATCGTCATCGCTCCGACACCGACCGGATTGATGTCGCAGAGATGGGCGCGCTTGAATTCGATATGCTGCGGCCGCAAGCCGAGCGGCTTGTTGATGACGAGATCGGCGACCAGCGCGCCGACCCAGGCTATCGCGACATTGGAGTACAGCGCGAGCGTCTGCTCCAGCGCTTTGTAGACGCCGATCTCCATCAACAGCAGCGCGACAACGACGTTGAAGACAAGCCACACCACGCGGCCGGGATGCGAGTGGGTGAGGCGGGAGAAGAAGTTCGACCAGGCGATCGAGCCGGCATAGGCGTTGGTGACGTTGATCTTGACCTGCGACAGGATCACGAAGGTCCCGGTCAGCGCCATCGCCAGATCCGGCTGCGACAGCACGTAGCGGAAGGCTTCGAGATACATGTTCGCGGGTTCGGCCGCATGCTCGGCCGAGACGCCGTGGCTGAGCGCGAAGAAGGCCAGGAACGAGCCGGCGAGCAGCTTGAGTGCGCCGAGCACGATCCAGCCTGGACCGGCGCTCAGCAGCGCAATCCACCAGGCTTTGCGCGAGGTGCGGCGATCGCGCGGCAGGAAGCGCAGGAAGTCGACCTGCTCGCCGATCTGCGCCACCAGCGCGAATACGACCGAGGCCGCCGTGCCGAATAGCAGGAGATCGAGGTTGCCCGCGGGGTCGCCGTGCTCGCCGGCGAACTTGCGCCACTCGGTGAACGAATGCGGATTGGCCCAGGCGATCGCCGCGAACGGCATGATGTGGAGGATCACCCACAGCGGCTGGGTCCAGAGCTGGAAGCGGCTGATCAGCGTGATGCCGTAGACGACGAGCGGAATGATCACGACCGCGCTGATCAAATAGCCGATCGGCCGCGGGATGCCGAAGCACATGTCGAGCGCGCTGGCCAGGATCACGGCCTCGATCGCGAAGAAGATGAAGGTGAAGGAGGCGTAGATCAGCGAGGTGATGGTCGAGCCGATATAGCCGAAGCCGGCGCCGCGGGTCAGCAGGTCGATGTCGATGCCGCTTTTCGCGGCATGGTAGGCGATCGGCAGTCCGCAGAGGAAGATGATGACGCTGACGACCAGGATCGCGGCGGAGGCGTTCATCGCGCCGTAGTTCAGCGTGATGGTGCCGCCGATCGCCTCCAGCGCCAGGAACGAGATCGCGCCGAGCGCGGTGTTGGCGACCCGGGCGGCGGACCAGCGCCGCGCGCTCTTGGCGGTGAAGCGCAGCGCGTAGTCTTCCAGCGTCTGGTTGGCGACCCATTGATTGTATTGGCGCCTGACGCGGTCTATCCGCTGCCGCCCTGCCACTCGCTTTAACTCCTGGTCCACGATGCTCTGATCGCGGGCAAATCCCGTACCAAAAACCTACGTCGCTATTTTGCGGTGCAGTATACGCGATCTCACGTATCAGTGCGCTGCACAAAAGTGAGCAATCCTCGCCTGATCAATAAGCGTTCTCGAACCAATGGGGTGCTCATGTCAGACGTATCAAAACCAGGCCTGAAGTCTCCGCTCCGGCGCAAGCTCTTGATGGGAATGGCTGCTTTGCCGGCTGTTTCGATGCTGGGCCGTCCCGCATTCGCCGACGTTCCTGCAACCTCCGCGGTCAACACCACGGGTCTTGCAGTCACCGATAGCGAAGTCACGGTCGGCATCCTGCACTCCGTGACCGGCACCATGGCGATCTCGGAGACCGGATCGGTCGAGGCCGAGAAGCTCGCGATCGAGCAGATCAACGCCGCCGGCGGCGTGCTTGGCCGCAAGATCAAGTTCATCCAGGAAGACGGCGCCAGCGACTGGCCGACTTTCGCGGAAAAGGCGAAGAAGCTGCTGGTCAACGACAAATGCGCCGCCGTGATGGGCTGCTGGACCTCGGCCTCGCGCAAGGCGGTGCTGCCGGTGTTCGAGCAGTACAACGGCATGCTGTACTACCCGACCTTCTATGAAGGCCTCGAGCAGTCCAAGAACGTGATCTACACCGGCCAGGAGGCGACGCAGCAGATCATCGC
>DASVOL010000749.1:0-3437 GCA_036383375.1 Bradyrhizobium sp.
GCGCCCGCGGCCACGCCGGTCGCGGACAAGCCGCTGATGGCATCGCGCGATCCTGCGCCGAACAAGGCAACCGAAACGGCCAGGCCACCGACCGCGAGCGACGTCAACGCCGCGCCGATCCCGCCGCTGGTGATCACGCCGGATCCGGACTCCGAAGTCGAAGAGGATGCGCCGAAGGCGCAGGTCCAACGCACCGAGTTCGGCGTCGATCTCGGCACGGCAAATTCGGTCAATGGACTGCGCGCGCTGTGGCGCGGCCTCATGAAGTCGAAGGCCAACGCGCCGCTGGCCGCGCTGCGGCCGATCATCGTCATCAAGGAGAACAGCAACGGGCTCGGCATGCAGCTGCGCCTGGTTGCCGGGCCGCTGAACGACGCCGGGACCGCCGCCAAGATTTGCGCCGGCCTCAGCCTGGTCCAGCGGACCTGCGAGACGGCGATCTATGACGGCCAGCGGCTGGCCCTGAACGAGCCGCCTGCCGGCGCCAGACCGGCCTTGCCGCACCGGCGGGTCGCGCCGCGGCGCACCGCCGCACCACCGCCGCAGCCGGTCGCCGAGGAAAAGAAACCGGAAGGAACGACGATCTCCTCGATGTTCCGACGAAACAGCCAATAATCATGCCCGGCAACGGATTGCGGCCAAATTCTCAACCGATTTCGCTGCTTCTTGCCGAGCCTTGTCCCAGCCTCCGTTCCCGACCATAGTGCCGCGATGACAAAACCTCCGTTCCGCCTCTCCCCCTATCAGGTCCAGTTCCTGATGGTCGTGGGCTTCGTCACCGTCGGTTACGCGCTGTACGTGCGCTATCTCGCGATCGAATTCTCGCCGGTTGCACTGGCCTGCGACGCCGGCACGCAGACCATGCTCTGCAAGGCCCGCGCGCTGTCGACCGTGTTGTTCAAGAACTCGGTGTTCGGGATCACCGCGCTGGTGATTGCGGTGCTGAACCTGACGCGGCCGTCGATCGTGCTGCTCACCGTCGGCCTGATCGCAGCCGGGCTCGGGATCGTGCTCTACAACGTCGTGCTGTCGGGGCTCGCGATCGGGCTGTTCATCATGGGTTTTGCGCGGCCCGCGCCCGCCACAGCGTAGCGGCGAGCAAGAGGTACATCACGCAGGTCCAGTCCGACTGCCAGTTGATCGTGCCCTCACTGTAGATCGTAAAGAGCGCCGCGATCGCGAGCAGGCCCGCGAACACGGATTCCGCGAGCGGCCGGATGCCTTCCTTCGGGCGGTTGAGCATGGTGAGCAGCGCGAACGGCACCACCGCCATGGTCAGCGAGGCATACGGGAAATCGCGGTAGCGCGGATCGAAGGCGAAGCCGAGCGCGGTTTCGGCGGCGATCACCGTGGTGACGACCAGCACGATCGCCAGCAACGCGCCGATCGCGCCCTTGCCGCGATAGTCGCGCGGCCCGACCAGCTCGAGGAAGGTCGGCAGCGAGCGCCCGGCGATCAGCGCATGCGCGGTCAGCAGGGGCGAGGCGATCGCCGCCGCCAGCAGCACGCCCCAATGCAGCCAGCCGCCGACGCCGTAGCTCTCGTAATACATCTTGTCGCCGGCGATCCCGAGCAGCGTCCCCGCCGTCGTCGCCGAAATGGCGACCGCGATCCAGGCCGACGGCCGCGGCGTCCAGGGCCGGCGGCGCAGGGTCAGCCAGGCCGCGAGGAAGGTGGCGATCGACAGCGCCATGCCGCCCGCCATCTGCAGCTTCCAGGCTGGATAGTTGCTGATCGCAACGCCGGCCGGATACTTCACCTGCCGCTTGACCGCATCGAACAGGCCCCAATTGCCGCCGACGGTGCCTTCGAGCTTGCGCTTCCAGGGCTGGTCATAGGCTTCGATCAGGTTGACCCGAAACCCCTCGCGCTTGGCGAGATCGAGAATCTCGGACACCACCCGCGCCTGGTTGGTGCGCGACGGCAAGGCGCCCTCCCGCATCCGTCCCGCGCTAGGCCAGCCGGTTTCGCCGATCAGGATCTCTTTGCCCGGGAACGTCACCGCCATCCGTTTGCGGATATCGTCGACATGCGCCGCGGCGTACTTCGCCTTGACCGGGACGTCCTCCCAATACGGCAGGATGTGAATGGTGACGAAATCGACCGCGTCATAGATCTCGCGGTTCTTCAGCCAGTATTCCCAGACGTCGGCATAGGTGACCGGCAGATTGCCCGCCGCGGCCTTCACCGCGCGGATGTTGCCGGCAAGATCGGTGGCGGTCATCTCGCCGCGCAGCAGCACCTCGTTGCCGACGATCAGCGAGGTGACGACACCGGGATATTCCTTGGCGAGCCGGACCGCGATCGCGATCTGCTGCAAGTTCTTGAAGCGGTTGCTGCTGAGCCAGATGCCCTGCATCACCTTCAGCCCGACCTTGGCCGCGACGCCGGGCACCTGGTCGAGGCCGTTCTCGATCGAATAGGTCCGCACGCAGTCGGTGACCTTGGCGAGATCGGCGAGGTCCTGCTCGATCTGCTCGACCGGAATCTGCGTGGTCGGATCAAGCGGCGTCTGGGCGCCGCGGAATGGCGTGTAAGACACGCATTGCAGCTTTGCGGCAGGATCGATCGGCGCGCGCGCGAGCGTAATCGGTGTGGCGAGCCACCACCACACAGATGCAATCACGGCGAGCGAGATCAGGAGAAGCGCCAGCGGCGTACGAAGCGAAATCGGTTCCATCCTCCGGGGGACCGTCGAATTAGCCGGTCATCGCCCGTCTGCCAAGTCCAGGAATCGGTCAATACCATGGTTGTCCTGCGACAGTTTTGCGCTGGGTCGATAAAGTTGTGAGTTTGCTGGACAAAATACCAAATTCCAGTCATCAGATTTCACCAGAGTCTCCGCCGCACTGGAGACCTATTTGGACGGCATCACGCGAGCCGTTAGGATGATCCCGCAGGGGCCGGAACATATCGGGGAATGCATGCGTCGACGGCTGCTTGAGTTGAAGAACACTGCTTTGCGCCATCTTGCCGTAACGGGCCTCGTCACAGCGCTCGCGCTCCTGAACGGAGCCGGCGGCGCGTTCGCCCAGAGCGGCACGCCGAATCCGCCTGATCAGGCCAAACAGCAGCCGGGACAGCCCGACGCCAATGCCAACGCCGTGCGGGAGGCCAACCAGCGCAAGGTCGAGGAGTTCGTCGAGGCTCAGCAGGCCATCAACGGCCCGGCCGGCAACCCGGAATGCGTCTGGCTCGGCCGCCGCGTGGTCCGCCTGATGTGGAACGACGACCTCGACACAGCGTTCCGCCACCTCGACCTCTACGACCGGTTCGGCTGCCCCGGCGGCCACGTCCAGGCCGCCTTCCGCTGCCTGACCCGGTTCGGCGCCCAGATCGACGACAAGGTGCGCGGCAGCCTCGACGGCCGCATCCACGCCTGCTGGATCAACCCGGGCGCCCAGCCGCAGGCCGCGGCAGCCGCCGCCCCCACCCCG
>DASVOL010000750.1:0-3049 GCA_036383375.1 Bradyrhizobium sp.
GATCTCGGCGATCTCGGCATTGACGTCGTCGCGGGTTCCCATCCGCCGCCACCAGTCGCCGCCGCGGCCCATCCGTTCGGAGACCGCAAGCCCGATGGTCTCGAGCGGGGTCAGGTCGGCATAGAGCTGGTTGATCTGGAAGGTGCGCGACAGCCCGCGCAGCACCCGCTTGTGCACGGAGAGGCCGGTGATGTCGCTGCCTTTGAGCAGGATGCGTCCACTGTTCGGCGTCAGCACCCCGGTCAGCTGATTGATGACGGTGGTCTTGCCGGCGCCGTTCGGTCCGATCAACGCGTGCCGGGCGCCCTGCATCACCTTCAGCGAGAGGTCGCGCGTGACGCGAAGGCCGCCGAAGGATTTTTCTAGATTGCGGGTTTCCAGCGCGATCGTCATGACGCATCGGCCTTGGGCACGGTGACAGCGGCCTCGCGGCCGGCGAACTGGCGGATGACCAGATTCGGCACGAACAGCACCCAGCGGTGGATGCGCGCGCGGCCGACCATGACGATCACGACCAGCACGAGGCCGATCCAGAACAGCCAGTATTGCGGGGTGATGCTCTGAAACAGCTCCTGCAGCATCTTGAACACCACCGCGCCGATCAGGCCGCCATAGAGATAGCCGGTGCCGCCGATCACGAGCACCAACATCAAGTCGGCGGAGCGCTCGAAGGAAAACACGTCGAGCGAGGCGAGTGCCGTGGTCTGGGTGAACAGCGCGCCGGCGATCCCGGCATAGAAGGCGGCAAGCGTATAGACCGCGATCAGGCGGCGGTTGACCGGTATGCCGATCGCGGCCGCGCGCAGCGGGTTGTTCCTGATCGCGCGCAGCGACAGGCCGAACGGCGAATGCACCACGCGACGGGCAAACAGGAACAGGATGAACAGCACGATCGACGAGTAGAAGAGTCCGGTCTTGCCGAACATGTCGAAGGCAAACAGCCCGAGGATCGGCTGCATCTCGATGCCCTGCAGGCCGTCGGTGCCGCCGGTGATGTCAGAGAAGCGTTCGGCGAGCGCTTCCAGCAGCAGCGCGATGCCGAGCGTCACCATCAGCCGGGTCAGATCGACGCCGCGGATGACGAGGAAGCTGGTCAGGAAGCCGAGCACGGCCGCAACGAGGCCGGCAGCAACCAGCGCGATGACGGGCTCGTTGATGATGCCGTGCAGCGCCAGCAAGCCGGCTGAATACGCACCGACGCCGAAGAACGCCGCATGGCCGAGCGAGACGATGCCGGCATAGCCGAGGATCAGGTCGAGCGAGAGCGCAAACAGGCCGAGCCGCACGATGTCGGTCATGATCAGATAGCGCGACGGGAACAGGAACGCGCAGGCGAGCGCCAGGATCCAGAAGGCGACCTCGCTGATGCGCCAGCGGGCGCTGGCCATCGCGTGAGTGGAGACGTCGGACAGCGCGGTCATACCCGCCTCACCGCGCCGCGGTGCGGCCGAACAGGCCGTTGGGGCGCCAGAGCAGGATCACGATCATCACGGTGTAGATCACGAAGGGGCCGACCTTGGGCACATAATATTTGCCGGCGACGTCGGCGATGCCGAGCAGCAGCGATGCCAGGAACGGCCCGGTGATCGAGGAAGAGCCGCCGACCGTCACCACGATCAGGAAGTAGATCATGAATTTGAGCGGGAAATACGGATCGAGCCCGAGGATCTCCGCGCTCAGCGCGCCGCCGAGCCCGGCGAGGCCGCAGCCGAAGGCGAAGGTGAAGGCGAACACTTGCGGCACGTTGATGCCGAGCCCGATCGCGGCGCGCGGATCGTCGACCGCGGCGCGCAGGCGGCTGCCGAACCGCGTCTTGGCGAGGATCAGCTGCAGCGCCAGCGTCAGCAGGCCGCAGATCACGACGATCATCAGCCGGTAACGGCCGATGCCGACACCGAACAGATCGATCTGGCCCTCCAGCGCCGCCGGCAATTTGATGAAGACCCGCGACGATCCCATGATGTAGTCGACCGCCGCGACCGACATGAACACCAAGCCGATCGAGAACAGCACCTGATCAAGATGGCTGCGGCTATAGAGATGGCGGTACAGCGTGCGCTCCAGCACGACGCCGATCACGGCACTCCCGACAAAGGCGAGCGGCAGCGCCGCGAAGAACGGCCAGCCGTAATTGTTCACCAGCACGGCGCAGATATAGCCGCCGGCCATCGCGAAGGCGCCGTGCGCGAGGTTGACGAAGTTCATCAGCCCGAGCGTCACCGCCAGCCCGCAGGCCAGCACGAACAGCAGCATGCCATAGGCGACGCCGTCGAACAGATTGGTGAGGATAGAGGCCATGAACTCAGCTTAAGCGAGAGGGCGCAAACGACACCACGTCAACAGGATCGTCACGGCCGGGCTCGTCCCGGCCATGACGTGCAGCGAGCGGAGCTTTCGCGCGTCACTTCTTGGTCTTGCCGGAATCCTTGACGGCCTCGAAGGTCGCGAACTCGACGTTGTAGAGCTCGCCGTCGACCTTCTCGACCTTGCGGATGTAGATATTCTGCACGATGTCGCGGGTTTCCGGATCGATCGAGATCGGGCCGCGCGGGCTCTCCCACTTCATGCCCTTCATCGCCTCGATCAGTCTATCGCCGTCGGTCGCACCATTGGTCTTCTTCAGCGCCTCGTAGATCAGGTGGATGCCGTCATAGCCGCTGACCGCCATGAAGCCCGGACGGTTGCCGAACGCCTTCTTGTAGGCCGCGACGAAATCCTTGTTCATTTGAGAGGGGTGCGCGGCCGAATAGAGATGCGCGGTCACCGCGCCGAGCGCGGCATCGCCCATGTTGTTGAGCAGGTCGTCGTCCATCACGTCGCCCGGGCCGATCACCTTGATGCCGCTCTTGTCGAGCCCGCGCTCGGCATATTGCTTCATGAAGTTGCCGCCCTGCCCGGCCGGCACGAACACGAACACCGCGTCGGGCTTTGAGTCCTTCATGCGCTGCAGGAACGGCGCGAAATCGGGATTGGCGAGTGGCACCTTAACCTCTTCGACAATCTCTCCGCCGCCGGCGGTGAAGTGTTCCTTGAAGAACTGCAGCGCGTC
>DASVOL010000751.1:0-6521 GCA_036383375.1 Bradyrhizobium sp.
TTCTCGAACTGCGGCACGTCCTTCCACACACCCTTCAGCTTCTTGCTGGCGATCGTGATCAATTGCGGCTGGAACAGGAAGCCGGCGACCGCATCGGTTGCCAGCATCCGTTGCGCGTCGCCGAGCAGCTTTGCCCGGCCGGCTTCGTCAGGTGTCGCCATGATCTGCTGATAGAGCGCATTGAACGCCTCGGACTTGTAGCCGAGATAGTAATCCGGCTCGGTCATCTTCACGAGGTCAAACGGCTCGACATGCGCGACGATGGTGAGGTCGTAATTGTGCGGGCCGGTGAAGACCTGCGACAGCCACTGCGCCCATTCCACGTTCTCGATCTTGGCGACGATGCCGACCTTTGCGAGCTGGGCCGCGAGCACCTCGCCGCCCTGCCGCGCGTAGGACGGCGGCGGAAGTTTCAGGCTGAGCTCGAGCGGCGTCTTGACGCCGGCCTCAGCCAGCAGCTTCTTGGCGAGTTCAGGATCGTAGGGGTTGATGCCGGTGGTATCGACATAGCCGAGCGATCCCGGCGTGTAGAAGCTGCCGATCGGGGTGCCGAAGCCGTCGACCGCGCCGTCGATCATCGCCTTGCGGTCGATCGCGGCCAGGATGGCGCGTCGAACCCGGACGTCGTCGAGTGGCTTCTTGCGCTCGTTGATGCCGACGATGGTTTTTGTCCGGGAGCCGCCGATCAGCACATTGAAACGCGGATCGGCCTTGAACTGCGCCAGGCTGCGCGCCGCCGCAACCCGCGGAAAGGCGTCGACGTCGCCAGACAGCAGCGCCGCGACCTGCGCGGCGGGATCGCCGATGAAGCGGATCGTCACCTTGGCCAGCTTGATCGCGGCGGCGTTGCGATACTCCGGCCATTTCACCAGCGTGATCGACGAACCCTTGGCCCAGCTGCCGAGCGTGTAGGGCCCGGTGCCGACCGGCTGCGTCACATCGGTCGGCGCGCTCTTCGGTTCGACGATCGAGCCCGATGCCTGGCCGAGCAGGAACGGCAGGTTCGGCTCGGAATACTTCAACGCGACGATGATGGTCTCCGGATCGGGCGCCGTGACTGACGCGAACGCTTGGTACAGGCTCCGGTCCTTGTTGGTCGAGGTCGGCGCCGCGGCGCGGTCGAACGTGAACTTCACCGCCGCGGAATCGAACGGCTCGCCGTTGTGGAATTTGACGCCCTTGCGGAGCTTGAAGGTGTAGGTCTTGAGATCCGGCGAGGCCTGCCAACTCTCGGCGAGCAGCGGCGATACCGAGCCGTCCTCGTTGATCTTGGTCAGCGTCTCATAGACGTTGTAGAGCGTGACTTCGGCGATCGCCGCGGCCGCCGCGTTGGTGGGATCGAGTCCCGGCGGCTCCAGCGTCATGCCCATCACGACGCTGTCCTTCTTGCCCTGCGCGAGGCTCGGCAGCGGCGCTGCGGCGAGTGCGGCAGCGGCCGCGATGACGCACAATTTCCTCAACATTGGTCTGCTCCCCGGACGTGCTCTTTCATCAGCCTGGGCTGGTCCCGCACAATAGACTAACCGGCCTCCGCGACCACCGGCGGCAGCGCCATCACGGCTTCGGCGTGATGGCAGGCCGCCAGTTGGGCGTCTCCCACGCTGCGTAGCGCAGGCGCGGCCTCGCGACAATGCTGGTCGGCGAGAGGGCAGCGCGGCGCGTAAGAACAACCGGCCACAGCCGATGCCTGCGAACCGATCGCCTGCGCGCCGCGGCGCCGCCGGACGCCTCCGGCTCGGGCGCGCGGAACCGCATCCAGCAGGGCGCGCGTATAGGGATGGGCGCTGTGGGCGAACAGATCGGCGGGCCGCCCTTGCTCGACGATCTGCCCGAGATACATCACCGCGATCTCGTCGCAGAGCAGATCGACCACCGCGAGGTCATGACTGATCAGGATGTAGCTCAGACCGAACTCGTCCTGCAAATCCTGCATCAGATTGAGCACCTGCGCCTGCACCGAGACGTCGAGTGCCGAAACCGGCTCGTCCGCGACGATCAGCTTCGGCTGAGTGATCAGCGCGCGCGCGATCGCAATGCGCTGGCGCTGGCCGCCGGAGAATTCGTGCGGAAACTTGTCCATGTCGGCGTCGCGCAACCCGACCTGCCGCAGCACTGTAGCGACGCGCTCGCGCAGGCCGGCACGATCCATGCGCCCGAGCGCAGTCAGCGGCTCGGCCACGATGCGCGCGATGGTCTGCCGCGGATCGAGCGAGCCGTAAGGATCCTGGAACACCATCTGGAAATCGCGGCGGGCACGGCGCAGCTCGTCGGGTGGCATCCGATTGAGGTCGCGGCCCAGCATGAGGACCTGCCCAGACGACGGTCGCTCCAGCGCCATCACCAGCCGCGCCAGGGTCGACTTGCCCGACCCGGACTCGCCGACGACACCGAGGCTCTTGCCCGGCATGACCCGCACCGTGACGCCATTGAGCGCGTGCACCTGCGCCGCGGGCTTGAACAGGCTTTCGCGCGGCAGGGTGTAACGTTGCGCGAGGTCCGTCACCTCGAGCAACGGCGTCGCGGGCGCGGGCTGAGGCTGATCAAGCACCGTCATGCGCCGACGCCCCCGGCGGACATCGAGACGTCGGTCCTGATGCAGCGCACGCCATGCCGTCCGCCGACATCGACGACCGCCGGCAGCGCCGCGCGGCAACGTTCTTCCACGATCGCGCAGCGGTCCGCGAAGGTGCAGCCCGCGGGCAGGTCAGCCAGCTCCGGCACGGTGCCGGCGATGGTGGTGAGCCGCGTCCCCTTGCGCGCGCCGAGCCGCGGCCGGGCGCGGAACAGGCCTTGCGTATAGGGATGGCCCATCCGCGTGAACACGGCATCGGTCGCGCCGCTTTCGACGACGGTGCCGCCATACATCACCATCATGCGCTCGACATTCTCGGCGATCACGCCGAGATCGTGCGAGATCAGGATCATCGACATGCCGCGCTCTTCGACGAGACCCGCGACCAGATCGAGGATCTGGCCCTGGATCGTGACGTCGAGCGCCGTGGTGGGCTCGTCGGCGATCAGCACATCGGGCTGGCAGGCCAGTGCCATCGCGATCGTGATGCGCTGGCGCTGACCGCCGGAAAACTGGTGCGGATAGGCATCGACCCGCTTCGCCGCATCCGGCAGGCCGACGCGATCGAGCAAGGCGATGGCTTCGCCGCGCGCCTCCGCCGCCGAGACGCCGGTATGACGCCGCAGCGGCTCGGCGACCTGATGCCCGATCGTGTGCATCGGATTGAGCGCGGTCATCGGCTCCTGGAAGATCATGCTGATGCGGTTGCCGCGCAGCTTGCAGTAGGCCGCATCCGGCAGGCCGACCAGCTCGGCGCCATCGAGCCGGATGCTGCCGCTGATCACGGCGCTGTCCGGCAGCAGCCCCATCAGGGCCAGCGCGGTCACCGACTTGCCGCAACCGGATTCGCCGACCAGCCCGAGCGTCTCGCCGCGGCGAAGCGCAAAGCTGACGCCGCGGACCGCCTGCGCCGGGCCGCGGCTCGTGTTGAGCCGGACGCCCAGGTCCTTCACCTCGATCAGCGGCGCCTCACGCATGCTCACCGCTCCCGCGCCAGACGGGGATCGAGCAGATCGCGCAAGCCGTCGCCGAGCAAATTGAGCCCGAGCACCGCGATTGCGATCGCAGCACCAGGATAGACCGCGAGCATCGGCGACTGGAACAGCAGGGTCTGCGCGTCGTTGAGCATGCGGCCCCAGGACGGCTGCGGCGGCTGGGTGCCGAGCCCGAGATACGACAGCGCGGCCTCGGCGAGGATCGCCAGCGCGAACTGGATCGTCGCCTGCACGATCAGGATCGACAGGATGTTCGGCAGCACGTGCTCGATGGTGATGCGGAACGAGCCCTTGCCCGCGGCGCGCGCGGCCAGCACGAATTCGCGGGCCCAGATCGCATTGGCCGAGCCGCGGGTGACGCGGACGAAGGTCGGGATCTGGAAGATGCCGATCGCGGTGATCGAGGTCACCATGCCCGGACCCGCGACCGCGGCCAGCATGATCGCCGACAGCACGGCGGGGAAAGCGAAGGTGAAGTCGCTCATCCGCATGATGAGCTCCTCGGTCCAGCCCTTGCGGGCCGCTGCGATCAGGCCGAGGCCAACGCCGAAGGTGAGGCCGATGCCGACCGCGATGACGCCGACCATGATGGTGGAGCGCGCGCCGACCAAAAGCAGCGAGACGATGTCGCGGCCGAGCACGTCGGTGCCGAGCCAATGCGCCGCCGACGGCGGGTGCAGCTTTGAGGCGACGTCGATGTCATAGGCCGACCACGGCGTCCAGACCAGCGACAGCAGCGCCGCGCCGAGCACGACGAGGCTGAGCACCGCACCGAGCACGAAGCTGCGATGACGCAGCGCGCGGCGCCAGAAGCCGGTTGCAGGCCTTGCGCCGGGTGCGAGTGCCGGCGCGCCGGCGGATGCGGTCAGCGGCGCGCTCACAGGTTGGCGACCTTGATGCGCGGATCGATGAAAGCATAGAGCACATCGACCACAAAATTGACTGTCACGACCATCGCAGCCAGCAGCATCACGCAGTTGCGCACCACGATCAGGTCGCGGTTGGCGATCGACTGGAAGATCAGCCGGCCGAGGCCCGGCAGATAGAACACATTCTCGATCACGATGGTGCCGGCCAGCAGATTGGCGAATTGCAGGCCCATCACCGTCATGACCGGGATCATGGCGTTGCGCAGCACATGGCGCCACAACACCTCGCGCTTGCCGAGCCCTTTTGCACGCGCGGTACGGACAAAGTCCTCGCGCAGCACCTCCAGTACGGCCGAGCGGGTCACGCGGGCGAGGATCGCGGCCTGCACCACGGCGAGCGAGATCGACGGCAGCAGCAGCGACTTGATTCCGGCCCAGACGCCGTCATCCCAGCCGGCAAATCCGCCGGCCGACAGCAATTGCAGCTTCACCGAGAACAGCAAGATCAAGAGGATCGCGAACCAGAAATTCGGCAGCGCGATCCCAACTTGAGTCAGCGACATCACGCCGACATCGCCGAGCTTGTTGTGGTTGGCCGCGGTGTAGATGCCGGCGGCGAGCGCCAGCACCACCGTGATCAGCATCGACATGATCGCGAGCGGGATCGTCAGCACCAGCCGCTCCGCGATCAGGCCGGCGACCGGTGTGCCATAGACATAGCTGTTGCCGAGATCGCCGACCGCCATGCCCTTGAGCCAGAGCAGATAGCGAACCGTGAGCGGCTGGTCGAGGCCGAGCTTGACGGTGAGCGCGCGCACCGCATCGGGCGAGGCGTCGGCGCCCATCAGCATCTGCGCGGCATTGCCGGGCAGCGCATCGAGCACCAGGAAAATGATCAGCGAGGCCGCGAACAGCGTCGCCACCAAGGTCAGGATCCGCCGCAGGAAGAATACGCTCATGCCCGCCCGAAGGATTGGGAACAGGCCGCAGGTTTCAACATGTTCGCGAACGAATGCAAGCCCTTCGCCGCACCATTCATCATGTCAACGCCGGCCAGCGGCCGAGCAGATCGCTCGCCTGTTCGAACAGCGCCGCAACGCGCAAGAGTTCCGCATCGGCCCGGAAGCGCCCGACCAGATGCAGGCCGATCGGCAGGCCGTCGCGACCGAAGCCGGAGGGAATGCTGACCGCGGGATGCCCGGTCATGTTGAACAGCATGGTCCAGGGAAACCAGTGCGGCCGCACACTGTCGAAGCTCTGCCCGTCGATGTCGGTGCTGCCGAACAAATCCTGGTCGATCGGCAGCGCGGTGCGGGTCAAAGTCGGCATCGCCAACAGATCGCCGCGCGCAAACAGCGCCTGCACGCGGCGGAACAGCGCGGTGCGGTCGAACATCGCCTGCTGGTAGTCGACGCCGCTCACCTTCGCGGCCAGCGCGAGCTGCTTCAGGAAGGTCGGGCTGAGGTCATCGGGATGATCGGCCGCGAGCTTCTCGAAGCGGGTGCGCCAGACCGTGTGATTGATGGCGCGCCAGATCGGCTCGATGTCGAATCCCTCGCCGGAGAATTCCTCGAGTTCGGCGCCGAGGCCGGCCAGCCGGTCGAGGCTCGCCTTGAAGTCAGCGGCGACGTCCGATGTCACCGGACGGCCCGGCGGCGACAGGCAGTACAGCACCCGCCTGCCCTTGAGATCGCCGCGCGGCGCCGCGCGATCGAGATAGTCGGGCACCGGCACGCCGATCGACCAGGGATCGGATGGATCCTCGCCGGCCATCGCCTGCATCATCAGCGCGGTGTCGGCGACCGTGCGCGTGGTCGGCGTGACATAGGTCTGGTTGCCGAAGGCGTCCTGCACCTGGCTGTGCGGGATCACGCCGTTGCTCTGCTTGATCCCGACCACGCCGTTGCAGGCGGCGGGAATCCGGGTCGAGCCGCCCCCGTCGGTCGCAACCGCCAGCGGCGCGATGCCGCTTGCGACCGCCACCGCCGCGCCGCCGCTGGAGCCACCGCTGGAGCGTTCCGCGCTCCAGGCATTGCGGGTGCGGCCGAACAGCGGCGAGTCGGTCAGGCACTTGCTGCCGAACTC
>DASVOL010000752.1:0-3252 GCA_036383375.1 Bradyrhizobium sp.
AGCTCGCCTTCAAGCCCGACGAATATTGGGAGAAGCTGACCGGCGACACCAGGATCGTGCGCAACGGCGCCAAGATCATGTCGGTGCGCGACAATGGCCGCTTCGTGCAGGAGATCGCACGCGAGCACGGCAGCTTCGGCAAATTTCTCGCAGCCTGGCCGTCATCGGACGAGATCGGGCTGCTCGATCTGCTGACCAAGCGCGGCAGCCGGCTCGGCGGCAACACCGGGCAGATGCTGCTGCGCTTTCTCGGCTGGGACGGTTTCGTCACCTCGCGCGATGTCGTCGCCTGCCTGCGCGATGCCGGTCTCGATATTGCCGAGGAGGTCAAATCGAAGCGCGATCTCGCCAAGGTGCAGGCGCAGTTCAACGCCTGGGCGGAGGAGACCGGACTGTCCTATCTGCATCTGTCGCGAATCTGCGCGATGTCGATCGGCGAAAACCATACGCCCGAGGAGATCGAGAACCGCACGCGAAGCGACTATTGAAGGTGTCGCGAATTACACCTGCACCCACGGCTTCTCGCCGTGGCGCTCGGACAGCGTGAAGATCTCGACGCCGTCGGCGGTGACGCCGACCGAGTGCTCGAACTGCGCCGACAGCGAACGGTCGCGGGTCACCGCGGTCCAGCCGTCGGACAGGATCTTCACATGCGGCTTGCCGAGATTGATCATCGGCTCGATGGTGAAGAACATGCCGGGCTTCAGCGGCGCGCCTTCGCCGGGGCGGCCGATATGGATGATGTTCGGCTCGTCGTGGAACAGGCGGCCGAGGCCGTGGCCGCAGAAGTCGCGCACCACGCTCATGCCCTGCGGCTCGACGAAGCTCTGGATGGCGTGGCCGATATCGCCGGTGGTGGCGCCGGGCTTGACGGCGGCAATGCCGCGCATCATCGCCTCATAGGTCACCTCGATCAGCCGCTCGGCCTTCCGCGCGATGGCGCCGATCGCATACATGCGGCTCGAGTCGCCGTACCAGCCGTCGACGATGAAGGTGACGTCGACATTGACGATGTCGCCTTCCTTCAGCGGGCGGTCGCCCGGCATGCCGTGGCAGACCACGTGATTGATCGAGGTGCAGGTCGAGTAGCGATAGCCGCGATACATCAGCGTCGCCGGATAGGCGCCGTGGTCGAAGGCGAACTTGCGAACGAACTCGTCAATGACCGAGGTCGGAACGCCCGGCTTGACGATGTCGGTGAGCGCGTCGAGACATTTCGACACCAGGGCGCCGGCCTTGCGCATGCCGGCAAAGCCGCTCGGTCCGTGCAGCTTGATCTGGCCGGTCTTGCGAAGCGAGGTGTCGGTGGCGTCGATATAGCTCATGGGCGGGATGTTTCTGCGGGCAAGGGGCTGATTTCAGGCCCTAATTTAATGATCGGCGCGCGAGGTGCAAGCCAAGCTTGGGCATGGGGACAATGCTCAAACGGCTTGATTTTCCGCTTCTATCCGGAACAGCGGCGCCCGCCTGCCCGAAAAAGCCGTGCCGAGGCGCTAGCTGGAGACCTCGACCACGCTCTCGACCGGCAGCGCGCCGCCGCGGATCCGGAGTTCCCGCACCGGATAGGGCACCTTGATGCCCTGCTGCTTGAAGGCGTCCCACAGCGACAGCATGACGTCGCTCTTCACACCGTCCATGCCGTCGGGATCGGCGATCCAGAAGGTCAGCGAGAACTTCATGCCGAGCTCGGCGAATTCGGTCAGGATGCAGTTCGGCGGCTTGCCCTTGAGCGCGCGGGCATGGGCTGTCGCGGTATTGATCGCGAGCTTGCAGACCAGCCTCGGATCGGCGTCGTAATTGGTGGCGAAGGCGATCTTCACCAGCGTGTTCTTGTCGGTGTAGGTCCAGTTGGTGACCTTCTGCGTCACCAAATCCTCATTCGGGATCAGGAATTCGCGGCCGTCGCCGGCGGCGACCGAGATGTAGCGGGTCTTCATCGCGCTGATGCGGCCCTGGCTGTCGCCGATAGTGACGAGGTCGCCCGGCTTCACCGACTTGTCGACCAGCAGGATGATGCCCGAGATGAAGTTGGCGACGATCTTCTGCAGGCCGAAACCGATGCCGACGCCGACCGCGCCGGAAAGCACCGCAAGCGCCGACAGGTTGATCCCGACCGCGCTCAAGGCAATCGCGACCGCGATCACCATCAGGCCGATGCGAATGATCTTGACCAGCAGCACCTGGATCGACGGCGTCAGGTCGGTCGAGCGGGTGATCTGGCCGTCGATGAAATTGCTGGCGATATTGCTCAGCCACAGCGCCAGGATCAGCACCGCGCCGGCCTTGATCAACAGCAGCGGGCTCAGCCGCAGGCCGCCGACGATGACCGCGAACGAATCCAGCGTATCGGCCGCCCAGTCGAGCTGGCCGACGATGCTGAGGGCGGCGACCACCCAGGCCGCGATCGAGACCAGTTTGACGATGAAGGCGTTGTCGATCACCGAGGTGACGAGGCGGATCACCAGCCAGGCCAGCGCCAGCTTGGCGGAAACCGCGATCAGATAGCTGCGGCTCGGCCAGGTCGCGTGCCACATCACGATGCGCGAGATCACCATCAACACCGTGAACACCGCGGTCGAGGCGCTCGATACCATCACGCGGGCAAAGTGCCGGAGCGGCAGCGGCCAGCGGCTCGCCAGCGACGACATGTTGACCCGCGCATGAATGGCAGTATCGGCGGCGTAGGCGAGGCCCGCGGCGGCGAGGATGATGCCGAACTGCAGATAGAACCAGGGCGAGGCGATCTCGGCGCCGACCGAGCGCGCGGCCATTTGGATCGATTCCAGGACGTCCTTCCAGCTCATGTCCATCGGCAAAATCTCAACTTGCAGCGCGGGTCAGGCAAATGTGATTCGAAGGTGCAGCCAGAATCCCACAAAGGCGCGCACGCGACCATCGATACACCACAGTGTGGAGGCGACCTAGGGGCGAGGTGACCGGGCACATTGCCGCTCAGGACAGAAATTGGTTGGCGTCCCAGTGTCGCGACGATAAGGATGCAATTGCAAGTATTTGAGACCTCCCAAGTCCTTGAGACCTCCAAAGGCGCATGGCATCCCTCGACTCCGTCAGTATAGCGATCCTGCTCGGTGCGGTGCTGGTGATGGCCGGCATCCTGTCCAGCCTGCTGGCGCTGCGGTTCGGCGCCCCCTTGCTGCTGGTGTTCTTGCTGGTCGGCATGCTGGCGGGCGATTCCGGTCCCGGCCGGCTGCAGTTCGACGACGTCCGCACCACCTATCTGGTCGGCTCGGT
>DASVOL010000753.1:0-2459 GCA_036383375.1 Bradyrhizobium sp.
CGCTTCTCGGCAAGCTGCGTCGAGCCGCGCATGTCGACGAACATGCTGACGAGGTAGCGCTCCTGGCCGACCCGTGTCGGATTGGCGGCGTGCGCATTGGCCGACATCGTGTGCGGCAGGAACAGCTGGAAGAAGGTCAGGTCGCCGGTCGGCCGCAGCTGGCAGGCCAGCCGGATCGACGGATCGTCGGTGCCGACCCGGTGCAGCACGAAGGCCTCGCGCGGCGAGGGCTCGGGCAGTTGGGCGTGATCGCCGATGATCCGGATGCGGCAGGTCGAGCAGCGCGCACGTCCGCCGCAGACGCTGGCATGCGGCACGTTGTAGCGCAGGCTCGCTTCCAGCACGCTCAATCCCTTCGGCACCCGCAGCGTGCGGCCGTTGCCATAGGACAGCGCGATCATGCCGCCGCGGCGTTCCAGCAGGGTACGCGCGCCGCGCGCCAGCAGCACGAGGCCGAGCAGGCCGAGATAGCCGATCGTCAGGTCATCGGTGATCCTCTCGAGCATGGTCCCCTGGGCCGCCGTGCCGAGCTTCTGGACCGAGAGCTCCTCGCGCCGCCAGTCGGGATCCTGATAGTCGGCGATGGTGGCGCGGCCGGCCTGATAGATGCCGAGTATCGCCAGCGTCGGGATCAGCACGGCCGTCGCGAGCAGGTACGGTGCGACGCGCGTAAAGAATGCCCGCAGCCGCAGCCAGAAATACAGGCCGATGCAGCCATGCACCCAGGCGATCACCAGCACCGCCAGCATCGTCCAGAGCCGGTTCGGCGAGGCGATGAAGAAGGTGTAGAGCTCCTGCGGGTAGAGCTTTTCGTGCCCATACAGGGTCTGGCCCAGCCGCACACCGACGACGTGCGCAACGATCAGCATCGGGATGCTGAGGCCGAGCGTCAGCTGCAGCGGCTCGATCGCCTTCCAGTGGAACTCGCGGCGCTGATACAGCGCCCAGATGCCGAGGCCGGTGTGTACCAGGCACGCGGAATAGAACACGATCGCGACCGGCAGGAACTGCCAGAACTCGGTGTGGTAATGCACCCCGATCGCCATCGCCTCGGTCGAGATATTGCCGAGCGCGTGGTTGAGGAAATGGCTGATCAGGTAGGCGAACATGATCGCCCCCGTGACCAGGCGAACCTGCCGCTGGCCGATGCCGCGGGCCATGTCCTGCAATTGTTCGCGCGAGGGGGAGGCCATGTGATTCATATCGGCAATTCTAGTGCTTAATTCCCGCGCTGAACACCACCGCGGGTCCGGACGAGCCGCGGTAGCGGGCACTGCAGCACGTTGACACTCCGTTAAGAGTCGAACAAAAGGCGTCGTGACGATAGCCCATCCCGATAACATCAGCGTTAAGCCGGCCCGTTCGCGTGCGCCGGATTGGCGTGGCGTCATGGCCGTGATCGCCGCCATGACCGTGATGCGGCTGGTCTATGCCCACGCGCTCGATCTGCGCACCGACGAGGCTTATTACTGGACCTGGTCGAAGGAAAACGTGCTGTCGTTCCTCGACCATCCCCCGATGGTCGCCTGGTTCATCCGTTTTGGCACAGCTGTTCTCGGCGACACCAATCTCGGCGTCCGCCTCGGTGGCATCGTGGCGATGCTGGCGACCCAGCTGCTGCTCGCCGACATCGTCCGCCGCGTGACATCGAACAACCTCCGCGCCGTGATGCTCGCGCTGCTGCTGCCGGAGGCGGCGCTGTATTACGGATTGTTAATGGCCAAGGTCGCGCCGGACACCGCGCTGATCCCGTTTTCGGTGGCGATGCTGTGGTCGCTGGTGCGGCTCGCGCAGAGCAATGACGGGCGCTGGTGGCTGGCGGCGGGACTGTTTGCCGGGCTGTCGCTGCTGTCGAAATTCACCGCGATCATGTTTGCGCCGGCGGTGCTCGCCTTTGCGCTCGTGCCGGACTGGCGCTGGCGCTGGCTGCGCAGTCCGTATCCTTACCTCGCCGCGCTGATCGCGATCGTCGTGTTCTCGCCGGTCTTGATCTGGAATGCGGAGCACGACTGGGCCTCGTTCCGCTTTCAGGCGGTGCGCGCCACCGTCGAGCGCGATCTCACCTTCCGCACGCTCGGCGAGTTCATCGGCATGCAGTTCGGCCTGGTCGGCTTCGTGCTGCTACCGGTGACGCTGTTCGGGACTGTGCTGACGGCATGGCGCGGCTATATCAAGCGCGAGCCGGTCGCGATCTTGCTCGCAACATCGGTGCTGGTGCCGTTCGTCTATTTCCTTTGGAAGTCGCTGACCTTGCGGGTCGGCGACACCTGGCCGATGTTCCTGTGGCCGGCCGGCTTTGCGGCGGTTGCCATCAACGTCACGCGGATGCCGTTCGAGGGCTGGTCGGTCGGACTCATCAAATCGACCGTGTCCTGGGCGCGGACTGCGATCACATCGGGCATCGTCTTCGTCGTCTGCGTCTTCCTCTATTACATGTTCGCGCCGTGGAATCTGATCGG
>DASVOL010000754.1:0-4089 GCA_036383375.1 Bradyrhizobium sp.
CTCGACAAGCCCCTGGACACCGCCAAGTCCGAACCGCCGGCGCACGCGCCGGCACCGCAGCCGCAGCAGGCCCAGCAGCAGCCGCAGAAGCAGGCGACGCCGCCGGAGCCCAAACCCAGCCCGGCGCCGCAGCACGCCGCGGTCGAGCCGCCCACACCGCAGACGCCGGCACCTCAGACGCCGCCGATGCCCCAGCAAGCGGCGCCGCCGTCGCAACCTGCCTATGCGCAGCCCGAGCCTGACCTGTCCGTCAAATACAATGTCATGCTCGGTCTGCCGCCCGACATCCCCGTCAAGCTGCCGGCCGAAGCGCCGCACGGCCCTGGTCCCGGCAAGGACAATTTCGACGCCGCCGCCACCGAGCAGGCCGACGTCGGCTCCAGCGTCGTCGCCGAATTCCGCCGTCATCTGAAGAGCTGCATGAAGCTCCCGGCGACGCTGAGCACCGGCGATGACGTCAGGATCAAGCTCCGGGTGTTCATGAAGCCCGACGGCAAGCTCGGCGCATCGCCGTTGCTGATCGAAGCCACGGCATCGGAAAAGGGCCCGCTGCTGCTCAAGAGCGCGACCGAGGCGCTGCAGGCCTGCCAGCCCTACGCGATGCTGCCGCGGGATCGCTACGGCGAATGGAAGGTGCTCGACCTCGACTTCACGCCGCGCGATTTCGCGTCGTGAGACGAAGCTGGTCTCAGCTTCCCATCGCCTGCCAGGCATTCGAGGCGAACTGCCGGCGCCAGATCACGATGACGACCGCGGCTGTGGTGGCGAACAGCACCCAGGGGCTGACGAACCAGCCGAGATAGCCGAGCGCGAAGAAGAACGCGCGCTGGCCGCGGTTGAAGTGCCGGCCCGCGGTTTCGAACAGCCGCGTGGTGCGGATCACATGGGCCTCGGCCTCCGGCGTATCACGCTGGCCGGCCGGCGGCATCGCACCGAACAGGATCGCGACATAGTTGAACAGGCGATAGGCCCAGGCGAACTTGAAGAAGGTGTAGATGAAGATCAGGATCAGCCCGATGCACTTGATCTCCCACAAAGCAGGCGAGGGCGTCAGGTTGACCGGCAGCGCACCGAGCACCGCGAGCGCGTCGCTGGTCGCGCGCAGCAGCGCCAGCGCGCCGCCGATCGCGATCAGGCTGGTCGAGGCGAAGAACGCGGTGCCGTTCTGCAGGCTGGCCATGATCTGCATGTCGACCATCCGCGCGTCGCGGTTGAGCAGATTGCGCACCCAGATCTCGCGATAGACATGCATCCGCGCCGACAGGCTGTCACGTCCGTAGGCGGTGTGCTCCAGCGTGATGGCGTAGACCAGCCATTCCAGCGCAAAGAAGCCGACGGCCAGGATGTCGACCCAATAGCCGGTCATTGGTGCCTTCCTTCGTCAACGCGCAGCTGCCGGACCGCGCCGCTGCATCTTGCGTCATGTACAGGTTGAACGCGTGCAATGCACTATGGCAAACTGGCGTGGCAACAGGATTCACAGGCATGCTCAAGCTCGTCATCGGCAACAAGAACTATTCGTCATGGTCGATGCGGCCCTGGCTGGCGCTGCGCGCCAACGACATCCCGTTCGAGGAAATCTTCGTTCCGCTCTACACCGACCAGGCCGACAAGGACCGCATCCTCTCTTTCAGCAAGGCCGGCAAGGTGCCGACGCTGATCGACGGCGACGTCACGGTGTGGGATTCGCTGGCGATCATCGAATATCTCGCCGAGAAGTTTCCCGAGGCGAAGCTGTGGCCGTCGGATCGGGCCGCGCGCGCGCACGCCCGCGCGATCTCGGCGGAGATGCACTCCGGCTTCGTGCCGCTGCGCAGCGAATGCGGCATGAACCTGCACCGGCCGATCCGCGCCGTCGCCCTGTCGGACGATGCGCGGGCCAATGTGGCGCGGATCGAGGAGATCTGGGCCGATTGCCACGCGCGCTACGGCAAGCAGGGTCCGTTCCTGTTCGGGGCATTCTCCGGGGCGGACGCGATGTACGCCCCCGTGGTGCATCGCTTCCGCACCTACGCGATCCCGGTGAAGCCCGAGGCGCAGCATTATGTCGATGCCATGATGCAGCTGCCCGCGTTCCAGGAGTGGACCCGCGACGGCCTTGCCGAGACGCTCCGGATCGCCCGATTCGAGGACGCCTGACCTAGATTCTTGTTTTGCCGCGTTTTCTTCACGCGACCGGGTGTCCGCTTCGCTCGAAAACGCTTCTTGGGCTGCCGAATTGTGACAGCGGCGACAAAGATCGCGGCTTGACGCCGCGGGGCCGAAGGCGTCGAATCCGAAACAGCGGTTTTGCAAGTCGTGAAAGGACTTAGACCATGGGCATTCTCGATTCCCTGGAGAACTCGCCGGAGCTGAAAGGCATGCTTGGCCAGCTCGGGGCGGCCGTCATCCCCGTCGTGCTGGGCCAGGTGATGGGCAATGGCGGGCAGGGCGGCCTGTCGGCGATCGTCGCCAAGCTGGAGCAGGCCGGCCTCGGCGAACAGGTCAAATCCTGGATCGGCACCGGCCAGAACCTGCCGATCACCGCCGAGCAGCTCCAGCAGGTGCTGGGCAGCGACACCGTCAAGCAGCTCGCCGCCAAGTTCAACATCCCGGTCGACCAGCTGTCCAAGGTGCTGGCCCAGCAACTTCCGGCTGCGGTCGATGGCGCGAGCCCGAACGGAAAGTTGCCGCATACCGCCTGAGCCGGTGGAACCGGGTTCCGGCCGAGGTCGGCGGGCAATTTCCGGCTGGCACGTAAATTGCTGCCTATCGCCCTGAAAAACCTGCAAAATCGCACCTTCGTCATGCCCCAATCTTGCTGGATTTGGGGCGGTGCGATGTGCTAGCTTGCCGCAGGGTTCTCAAAATGCCGGCTTGAGCTATCGGGACTGTCAGCTCAGCCAGCAATCTCTAAGAAAATGGAGAGGGCGTTGAAGCATAAGTACTCGATTGGCGAGATCGTCTATTTCACGGCCAGCAACGTGGCGCGCCCCGCCGCGAGCGGCACCTATGAGGTGATCCGCCTGCTGCCGACCGATGGTGACGATTGCCAGTATCGCATCAAGAGCTCGACTGAAGCTTTCGAACGGGTGGCCAAGGAGAGTCAGCTCGCGCTGTCCTGAACGCGTTGTGCGCAAGCCGGTGGCTGGAGCGGGTTCCGCGCCGTCGCCGTCAAAAGGCCCTGTTCGCAGACCCATTGTGCTGAAGGTTGGACGTCGGGATGGCGGCGTTCGCCGTCGCCGGTTGTGCTTACGCCGCGTTGAGGGACATCGCGCATGAATTGGGCTTCCTCGCTGGACCAGATCTGGCGCTCACCGACCTTCCCGATGTGGCTGACGCTGGCCGCAGCGGGCTTCTTTGGGATTGTCGTTCTGGTCACGCTGCTGCGCGCGGAAAAGTCCGTCGCCAACGGCGCGCTGACCGTCATTACGCTGCTGTCGATCGCGGTTGCGGTCGCCGCGACGATCCGCGGCTTCGGGCCGGGCGGGCAGGCGGCGCCCGCCGACACGCGGACGGCGCAATTCAACAGCCAAACCGCGCCGGCGCTGGCCTGCATCGACGACCTCGCCGGAGATGCCGTTCTCAATGCCTGCGAGAAGGTGCTGTTCGGTTCGTCTGATACAGCTGCAGCCGCCGTCAGCTATGCGGCGGCGCAGATCTCGCGCCTGACCGCGCTCGGCGACCTCGCAACCGCGGAGCGCAACACGACCACCGAATTGCAGGCGCTGCGCCGTGCAATCGAGCACGACCGCTACGGCCTCGTGGCCTACGCGCTGATGGCGCGGGACCACTGCACGCCGACCGCGTGTCCCGCGTTCCGCTCGCTGGGCGACAACCATCAGATCATCGCCAACATGAACGAGCGGACCTACGAGAACCTGGTCACGCGCTACGCGGCGTCCTGGAACGCACCGGCTGGCGCGCAGGCGTCAGCTGCCAACGGCCTGATCGCAGCGTTGCCGCCGTCGATGCCCACGGGCAAGCCGACCAATGCGGAGTTTCCGAGCGCGTCTTCGACGCCTCCGGTCAGTATCATGTCGCCCGAACCGGCGAAGCCGGCTGCAGCGGCCCAGCCGCCGGCTGCACGCGCCGCCGCCGCGCCGCCCG
>DASVOL010000755.1:0-5902 GCA_036383375.1 Bradyrhizobium sp.
CGCGCCGCTGTTCGTGCCGCTGCTGCTCGCGGTGCCGTTCGGGCCGCTGCTGGCCTGGAAGCGCGGCGACCTGCTCGGCGCGGCGCAGCGCCTGATGGTCGCCGGCATCGTGGCGCTGGTTGCGATCGCGGTGGTGTTTGCGTGGACCTATGGCGGCGCGACGCTGGCGCCGCTCGCGATCGGGCTTGCCGCCTTCGTGATCATGGGCGCGCTGTGCGATCTCGCCGAACGTATCGCGCTGTTCCGGATTCCGCTGTCGCTCTCGCTGCGCCGCGCACGCGGCCTGCCGCGCGCGACCTGGGGCACCGTCTTCGCGCATGCCGGCCTCGGCGTCGCATTGATCGGAATCGTTTGCGAGACCACCTGGAACAGCGAATATATCGGCTCCATGAAGCCGGACGACGTCGCCAGGGTTGCCGGCTACGAGCTGCGGCTCGATGGCCTCAACCCGCGGCAGGGGCCAAACTTCCGCGAGATGGTCGCGCAATTCACCGTGACCCGTGACGGCGAGAAGGTCAGCGTGATGACCCCGTCGAAGCGCAACTTCACGACCCGCGGCGCCTCGACGACGGAGGCGGCGCTGCTGACGCGCGGCGCCAGCCAGCTCTATATCTCGCTCGGCGATACTTCGGCCGACGGTGCGATCGCGGTGCGCATCTATCACAAGCCGCTGGTGCTGATGATCTGGTGGGGACCGGTGCTGATGGCGTTCGGCGGCATGCTGTCGCTGTCCGACCGCCGCTTGCGGGTCGGCGCCCCGAAACCGGCGAAAGCCGCGGCGCGCGCATTGCAGGCGGCCGAATGATGCGGTCGCGCGCGCTTGCAGCCGCCGTGCTTGCGGCGGCCCTGATGCTCGGTGCGATGCCCGCCCGGGCCGTGCTGCCCGACGAGATCATGTCGGACCCGGCGAAGGAGGCGAGGGCGCGCGAGCTCTCGAAAGAGCTGCGCTGCATGGTCTGCCAGAACCAGTCGATCGACGATTCGGAGGCGCCGCTGGCGCGCGACCTCCGCCTCCTGGTGCGTGAGCGGATCTCGGCCGGCGACAGCGACCGCCAGGTGATCGATTTCCTGGTGGCGCGCTATGGCGAATTCGTGCTGCTCAAGCCGCGCCTCAACGAGCATACGCTGGTGCTGTGGCTGACCCCGCCGCTGGCGCTTCTGATGGGCGGTTTCGCGCTCTGGCGGCTCGGCCGCCGCAAGGCGAATCCGCACCCCGGCGGGGGCGATTCCGCCCCCGGATTGACCTCCGACGAGCAGGCGCGCCTTGAGCGGCTGCTGGCGGCCGAATCCGCGCCGGACAAGCCGCTTTAGTTCCTTTCTAAGCCCTTAATTTGCATGCGCTATTCTGCCGCAGCGCAGATTTGCTCAATTACCAAAGTTTAATTCCGCAGCCAGCGCGCCGTAAGGCTGATGACCCCATGTTCAGACGCATCAGGTGCTTGCCCCCGCACCGAATGATTCTGGCCCTGGAGATCCCAAGACATGACCGACCGTCCCGACCTCTCGACCCTTCCGTCCTACAAGGCGCCGAAGCGCTCGCTGTTCTCTGCCCGCAAACTCGCGCTGATGGCGTCGGTCGTGGCCGGCCTCGGTGCCGCCACCTACGGCTTCAGCCCCACCCACAATCCGGCCGACCTGTTCTCGACCCCCGCGCACGCGCAGGTCAATAACGAGGTCAAGAAGGTTCAGCAGCCGGTCGGGTTTGCCGACATCGTCGAGCGGGTGAAGCCGTCGGTGATCTCGGTCAAGGTCAACATTCGCGAGAAGGTCGCGAAGGACGACAGCGGCAATAATGAAGATTCGCCGTTCCAGCCGGGTTCGCCGATGGAGCGCTTCTTCCGCCGCTTCGGCGGTCCGGATGGCTTGCCCCCGGGTCTGCGCGGTGGACCGCGTGGCGGTGGCGTGGTGACGGGCCAGGGCTCCGGCTTCTTCATCTCGGCTGACGGCTATGCCGTGACCAACAATCACGTCGTCGACGGCGCCGATAAGGTCGAGGTCACGACCGACGACGGCAAGACCTTCTCCGCCAAGGTGATCGGCACCGATCCGCGCACCGATCTCGCGCTGATCAAGGTCGAGGGCGGCTCCAACTTCCAGTTTGCCAAGCTCTCCGACACCAAGCCGCGCATCGGCGACTGGGTGCTGGCGGTCGGCAATCCCTTCGGTCTCGGCGGCACCGTGACCGCGGGCATCGTCTCGGCCTCCGGCCGCGACATCGGCAACGGCCCGTACGACGATTTCATCCAGATCGATGCGCCCGTGAACAAGGGCAATTCGGGTGGCCCGGCGTTCGACGTGTCCGGTGAGGTGATGGGCGTCAACACCGCGATCTACTCGCCGTCCGGCGGCAGCGTCGGCATCGCGTTCTCGATCCCGGCCCAGACCGTCAAGAGCGTCGTTGCCCAGCTGAAGGACAAGGGCTCGGTCAGCCGCGGCTGGATCGGTGTCCAGATCCAGCCGGTGACATCTGACATCGCTGACAGCCTCGGCATGAAGAAGGCCGAAGGCGCGCTGGTTGCCGAACCGCAGGCCAACGGCCCCGCGGCCAAGGCCGGCATCGAGTCCGGTGACGTCATCACCGCCGTCAATGGCGAGCCAGTGAAGGATGCACGCGAACTCGCCCGCACCATCGGCGGCCTCGCGCCGGGCAATGCGGTGAAGCTGAACGTGCTGCACAAGGGTCAGGACAAGACCGTCAACCTCACGCTCGGCCAGTTGCCGAACAGCCTAGAAGCCAAGGCTGACACCGACAACAACGGCGACAAGGGCAACTCGTCCCGTGGCACCGACGTGCCGAAACTGGGCCTCACTGTGGCACCCGCCAACAGCGTGGCCGGCGCCGGCAAGGAAGGCGTGGTCGTGACCGAAGTCGATCCCAAGAGTGCTGCCGCTGAGCGGGGCTTCAAGGAAGGCGACGTGATCCTCGAGGTCGCCGGCAAGACCGTCGGCACCGCCGGTGAGGTGCGTGATGCGATCACCGCGGCGCGCAGTGACAACAAGAACAGCGTTCTCATGCGCGTGAAGAGCGGCGGTTCGTCGCGCTTTGTGGCTGTGCCGCTGGCCAAGGGATAACTATCTATGAGTTGGAACGCGTCGCCGGCATTCGTCGCCCCCGCCGACGGCGCGTTCCGGGGGACGGGCGCCTTGCCCGCTCCCTATGTTGCCTTTCGATGGAATATGCCCCCCTCTGTCGGAAGGTCTCAGGGCGGTGAGGTCCCCCAGCTTCACCGCCCACTTTTTTCAAACAATCTGGAATATTCGCGGTCGTCTTGCATGTGCAGGCCGGCCGCGTCATGCTGACAGAGGGCCCATTCCCGTGACCGCAACCGCTCCGCAAATGCGCATCCTGATCATCGAAGACGACCGCGAGTCAGCCGACTATCTGGTCAAGGCATTCCGTGAAGTCGGCTATATCGCCGATCTCGCTTCCGACGGCGAGGAAGGCCTGTCGATGGCGGAGACCGGCGATTACGACGTGATGGTTGTGGATCGCATGCTGCCGAAGCGGGACGGCCTGTCGCTGATCGGCATTCTGCGCGACAAGGGCAACCGGACCCCGGTGCTGATCCTCTCGGCGCTCGGCCAGGTCGATGATCGCATCAAGGGCCTGCGCGCCGGCGGCGACGACTATCTGCCAAAGCCCTATTCCTTCGCCGAGCTGCTCGCCCGCGTCGAAGTGCTGTCGCGGCGCAATGTCGGGCCGGCCGAGGAGACCACCTACAAAGTCGGCGACCTCGAGCTCGACCGGCTGTCGCATCGCGTCGCCCGCGGCAAGGATGAGCTGACCTTGCAGCCGCGCGAGTTCCGCCTGCTCGAATATCTGATGAAGCACGCAGGGCAGGTGGTGACGCGCACCATGCTGCTCGAGAACGTCTGGGATTATCATTTCGATCCGCAGACCAACGTCATCGACGTCCACATCTCGCGGCTGCGCTCCAAAATCGACAAGGGTTTTGAGCGGCCGCTGCTGCATACCATCCGCGGCGCGGGGTATATGATCCGTGACGGCATTCGGTAAACTGATCCGGACCACGGCGTTTCGGCTGACGCTGGTCTACCTGTTCCTGTTCGCGCTGTTTGCCGCCTCGCTGCTGGCTTACTTCGCCTGGAACACGCGACGGCTGATCACCGAGCAGATCACGACGACCGTCAACGTCGAGATCAGCGAGATCACCTCCATCTATAACCGCCGCGGCCTGCACGGCCTGCTGACCACGATGGGCAATCGTGCGCTGCGGCCGGGCGCCAACCTCTATCTGTTGACGGCGCCGAACGGGCAGGCGCTGGCCGGCAATGTCGGCTCGCTGGCGCCGGGTGTGATGAGCGTGCAGGGCTGGAGCGAGACCGCCTATCGCCGGTTCGACGACCAGGACAAGACCGATCACCGCGCGCTGGTGCGGGTCACGGAGATGGATAATGGTTTCCGCCTCCTGGTCGGGCGCGACCTCGAGGAGCGGCGGCGGCTGTTCGGCATCGTCGCCAAGGCGGCGCAATGGTCGATCCTCGTCGTTGTCGTGCTCGGCATCGGCGGCGGCATCTTCGTCGCGCGCCGGGTGCTGCGCCGGATCGACGCCATGACCGGCACCACCAAGCGCATCATGGCGGGCGATCTCACAGGCCGGCTGCCGGTCGGCCGCAGCGGCGACGAGCTCGACCGTCTCGCGGAAAATCTCAATGTCATGCTGGAGCGCATCGAGGCGCTGATGACGGGGCTGAAGGAGGTCTCCGACAACATCGCCCATGACCTTAAGACGCCGCTGACGCGGCTGCGCAACCGCGCCGAGGAGGCGCTGGCGCGGTCGGGCGGCGAGGCCGATTATCGCGCGGCGCTGGAGCGGACGATCGAGGAATCCGACGGCCTGATCCGCACCTTCAACGCATTGCTGATGATCGCGCGTGCCGAGTCTGGCCAGGCGCGCGGCAACATGGACGATTTCGACGGCGCCGACGTCGCCAACGGCATCCACGAACTGTACGAGCCGCTGGCCGAGGACGACGGCATGACGCTGCAGGTGAAGACCGCGCCGGCGCCGATTCACGGCAACCGCGAATTGATCAGCCAGGCGGTCGCCAACCTGGTCGAGAACGCCATCAAATATGGCAAGCCCGAACCGGGCGTGGAGCCGATGAAGGCCGATGCGCGGGAGATCCTGATCGAGGCCCGGCGCGAGGGCGATCAGGTCCTGCTCAGCGTCACCGACCACGGTCCAGGCATCCCCGAGGGCGACCGCAAGCACGCGGTGGAGCGTTTCGTCCGGCTCGAGGCCAGCCGCACCTTACCCGGGTCCGGTCTCGGCCTCAGCCTCGCCTCGGCGGTTGCCACGCTCCATGGCGGCGAACTGCGGCTCGGCGATGCCCATCCGGGGCTGGTGGCCACCCTGGTGCTGCCGGCGCGGGCGGGCGGCAGTGACAGGCTTGCGGCTCAAACGCAGGATGTGCCACAGAAGGCGGCATGAATGCCGCCGCGCCGGGAAACGCGGGTCGACACCATCTGGCCGCGCGGTTCGCGGATGGACCGCGTGTCGCCGCTTCCGTATCCGCCGATCAGCGCCTGACCGACTGGTTCGCCGAGCTCGAACCGGCGCAATCGGCTGCGCTCGCGACGCTGCTGGAGCACCCGTTCGCACGGGACATCCTGCGCGGCATTGCCGAGTTCTCGCCCTATCTGTTCGAGCTCGCGCGGGCCGATGCTGCGCGGCTGATCCGGATCCTGTCATGCGACCCGGAGTCGCATCTTGCTGATCTGATCGAGACGACCTCGCGCGACGTACTTGCCGCCGGCAGCGAGGCCGACGTGATGGTCCTGCTTCGCCGCATGAAGGCGGAGGCCGCGCTGATGATCGCGCTGTGCGACATCGGCGGCGTCTGGCCGGTGATGCGGGTGACGGCGGCGCTGACCGAC
>DASVOL010000756.1:0-2188 GCA_036383375.1 Bradyrhizobium sp.
CATCGCCACCGATGAGGCACGCCAGACGTCCGTATTCATCGCCGGCGGCGGGCCGGTGGGCCTTGCGATGTCGCTGCTGCTCGATCGCTTCGGCATCGATTGCGTCGTGGTCGAGAAGAGCCCGACGACGACGGATCATCCGAAGTCGCGCGGCTGCTGGGTCCGGACCATGGAGATCTTCCGGCAGTGGGGCATCGAGCAGGCGATCCGCGACCGCGGTCTGCAGGACAACTCGGACATGTTCGTGTTCCTCGACAGCATCGCGGGTCATGAGTTCGGCCGCACCCGTCCCGAGCCGAATGTCGGACATACCCCCGCCTGGAAGAGCCTGGTCGCGCAGGATGCCGTCGAGGAGGAAATTCTGCGGGTGGTCGAAAAGTCCAAGCACGCCACCGTCCTGTTCAATACGGCGTGTGAATCGTTCGAGGAGACCAACAGCGGCGTCAACGTCACGACGCGTTGCGAAAAGACCGGCGAAGTGACGCAGTGGACGGCGACCTACCTGATCGCCGCCGATGGCGCGGGTAGCCAGACGCGGCGCAGCGCCGGGATCGAGATGGTCGGACCGTCCACGCTGGCGGTGATGTCGAATGAATATTGGCGGGCCGACCTGTCGCGGTTGCCGATCGCACGCGAGGCTGCCGGCTTCATCATCGTCCCGGACCGGCCCGATCTGCCGCGCGCCGGCATCCTGAACACCAACGGCCGGGATCGTTGGCTCACCGTGACGCAAATCGGCCTGACCAAGGACGATCGCGAGCGGCCGTGGACCGACCAGGAGTTCATCGAGATCGCGCGCGGCCATGTCGGCATTCCGGACCTCGACGTCACGCTTCTCAACCGTTCGATCTGGCGCGTCAGCATGCAGGTGGCCGAGACCTTTCGAAAGGGCCGGGTGTTTCTGGTCGGCGACTGCGCGCACCGCTTTCCGCCCACCGGCGGCTTCGGCCTGAACTCCGGCGTGCAGGACGCGCATAATCTCGCCTGGAAGCTCGCCTTTGTGTTGAAGGGACTCGCGGACGAAAAGCTGCTCGACAGCTATTCCAGCGAGCGCCGACCGATCGCGCAATCCAATGCCAATTTCAGTTACGGCAATCGCCTGCGCTTTGGGCTGACCGACGACGCCGTGCGATCGCGCAATCCGGACCGGATCAGGTTCTGGATCAACGATATGGACAATCATTTGCACAGCATCGGGCAGAACCTCGGACACAATTACGAGGAGGGTGCTGTCATCCCCGATGGCACCGTCGCGAAGGCGTTGAACTCCCGCTACTACACGCCGACCGACCGTCCCGGCGCGCGCTTTCCGCATATGTGGCTCGAGCCATCGCGCAAGAAATCGACGCTCGACTGGTTCGACAAGGCATTCACCGTCGTCACCGGTCCGCTCGGCAGCGAGTGGCTCGAGGCGGGGAAGCAGGTGTCGGAGAAGACCGGCCTGCCGCTCTCGTTGAAGCAGTTGCCGTCAGCCGACCCGGCCGATGGATTCCAGCTCGGCATGCGCGGCGCCGTACTGGTGCGCCCTGACGGACACGTGGCGTGGCGGATGCCGTGGGTGCCGTCGGATCCGGCGAAGGAACTGGCCGGCGCGCTGTCGACGTTGCTGCACTGACGGAGGCCCCGATGCAATCGCTCGAATCTGGCGGCGTCGTCACGGCGTTCGAGAAAACCGGACGCGGCGAGCCGATCGTGCTGCTGCATGGCGGCGAGGCCGATCACTCGATGTTTGACGGCCTTGCGCCGGTGTTGGCGGAAAACTTCACCGTGATCGCCTATGATCAGCGCGATTCCGGCGCCACCAGGAATCCTGCGTCGTCCTATTCGCTGGCCGACCTGGCTGATGATGCCGCGGCCTTGATCAGGGGGCTCGGTTACGATCGTGCCCATGTCTTCGGAACCTCGCTGGGCGGTCAGATCGCGCAAGTGTTGGCGGCCCGCCACCCCGGCCGCATTGATCGCCTGATCCTGAGCAGCACCTGGAAGGTCAACAGGAGCCCGCTCGACGTCAATGCGGATGTGTTCCGCACACTCGCGTCGTACCGCGCGGACACCGCAGCCAACGCGCCGAAGATCGCGGAGTTCTTCTTTCCGCCGGACTATCTGCGCGCGCGGCCCGAGCTGATCGATATCTTCCGTGGCTCGAACCGCGACGACGGCCAGAAGGCCCGACGCGGCGCCTTGCTCG
>DASVOL010000757.1:0-3213 GCA_036383375.1 Bradyrhizobium sp.
TATCGGCAACTGTTTGGCGAGCTGCCCTCGCACACCGTGCAGCGTGTGGCATCCGCCTCACGTTAGGAATTTTCACCGTACGGTGGTTGCTTCTGCCGATTCCGGATAACGCCGGTTGAAATCCCCTTTCTAGATTTCGCCCGCTCCGCGCGGAGCCTGCACGATCGATCGTCGATCGCAATGCAGCGCAGCGCGGTGGGGACAAGGGGGCTACATGACCATACATCGAAAGATTGCCGCTGCTGCGCTGATCGTGGCAAGTGCGGGGGCGACATCGGCCAATGCGTACGAGTTCGGTTCGCCTGGCTGGGCGCAGAAGCCGGGCATCACGCTCGGCGGAGGCACGGCCGGCACGCCGCCGCCCGGGCTTTACAGCTTCAATCAGGTCTTCACCTATCAGGCGAACATCGTCGGCCCGGGGGCACCCAACGTCGGTGGTGCGTCGACGCCGGTCCACGCCGCCGTCGAAGCATCCGGTCTGTTGTGGGTGCCGGGCTGGACGTTCCTCGGCGCGACCTATAACGCGGTCATCGTGCAGCCCTGGATCATGGCCGATGTCGGCGGGCCGATTAACGTGCAGCAGGCCGGCATGCACAACACCTTCATCGTGCCGGGGGAGTTGAGCTGGAAGCTCGGCGACAGCGGCTTCTTCGTCAAGACCGGCCTTGGCATGTACGTGCCGAACGGCTCGATCAGCGGTCCGTCTGGCCTGAACAATGTCGGCAATCCCTGGTGGACCTTCCAGCCCGAGCTGGTCGTGTCCTACCTCAAGGATGGCTGGAATCTCACGGCCAATCTGTACCATGAGATGAATACCAAGAATTCGATCACCGGCTATCGCTCCGGCGACGTCTTCCACGCCGAGTTCACCGCCGCCAAGACGATCGGAAACTGGACCTTCGGGCCGATCGCCTACTACGCAGGACAGGTGACCGGCGATACGTCGAGCGCGTTCTACAACGGCGCGATCAACGTCAACCGGTACAACATCTGGGCCGGCGGCGGGCTGGTCGGCTACAATTTCGGGCCGGCTGCGCTGACGGTCTGGGCCACGCACGAGTTCTCCTCGAACGCCTCCGGCGGTACCGCGGGCCTGCCCGGAGTAGATACCGCGTCGATCACCAAGGGCTACTCGGTGTTCGCCAATCTGAGCTTCCGGCTGTGGGCGCCGGACGAGCCGGCGACGCCGCCCAAACGCCCGATGTTCACCAAATAGCGCACGCGCCGGCGTACAGCACCGGCGGAGAAAGGGGAGCTGCGTCGATCGCGCGGCTCCCTGACGGCTGCCTGTTTCCGCCTGCTGAATCCGCCGGGCCGTAGCATCCACCGGATGGTGGATTGTTCCCGACGCTGACATGCCGAACCTTTGCCATCATGCCGGCGCCGTGCGCGGTTCCGACCTGTGCACCGCACGGCGAAGGCTGATCGCTCCGGACTTTCCCAATCGAGAAGTTGCTCCGTATGAACAGGACATTCGCCGACACGGTCTTCCGCAACGGCCGGATCTACACGTCGAACCGGGAGCTGCCGTGGGCGACATGCGCGGCGGTCAAGGCCGGGCGGTTCATCGCGGTGGGCGAGGAGCGCGACGTCGCATCGCTCGTCGGCGAGGGGACCAAGACCGTCGATCTCGGTGGAAGCATGGCGATGCCTGGGATCGTCGACATCCACAATCACATCATGATGGGCGGGCAGGCCGATCTCTACGAGCTGCGCTTCTCCAACGCCGACAGCGTGCCGAGGATCGCCGAGACCCTGCACAAGGCGGCGTCCGCGGCTGCGCCCGGCGCCTGGATCGTCGGCGGGCAGTTCGGCAACAATCTCCTGAACGAGATGAACACTACGGAGTCCTGCGCGCTGCTGGACGCGGCGTGCCTCGGGCATCCCGTCGTGCTCCGCGACGACACCTATCACAATCGCTGGGCGAGCTCGGCGGCGCTGCGGCTGGCCGGCGTGCAGGCCGATACCCCCGATCCGACCGACGGCGAGATCGGCCGCGACCTCAAGACCGGGACGCTGACCGGGATCATGATCGAGGCCGCCTCGGGCCTGGTCGAGCGGGCACTCGCGGCCTCCGGTCACTACACGGCCGAGATGGACCGTGCGGCGGTGGCACGTTCAATCTCGGTGCTGAACGCCTATGGCGTCACCGCCTTCATCGACGCCGCCAGCATGCAACCGATCATGGCGGCGCTGAAGGGGCTCGACGACCGCGGCGAGCTCACCGCCTGGGCGGTCTGCGCGATGCCGGTGGTCGAGCCGGGCTTCATGTTCGGCAAGGCCGGCGAGGAGCTGTTTGCGCTGCGCGAACACTATCGCGGCGCGCATGTGAAGCCGGACTACGTGAAGGTGTTCCTCGACGGCGTGCCCGGCGCCAAGACCGCGGCGTTCCACGAGCCTTATCTGGCCGACCCCGTGCGCGGCTGCTGCTTCCGCGGATCGACCATGCTGACCGTGCCCGACCTGATCCGCTGGCTCGGACGCTGCGAGAAGCTCGGCCTTGCGGCGAAGATCCATTGCGCGGGCGATGCCGCGGTGACCCAGGCGCTCGACGCGATCGATGTGGTGCGCAGCTTCAACGGGGCGACCCATCTGGTTCACCAGATCGCGCATGCGAGCTACATCGCGCCCGACGACATCAAGCGCTTCGCCGAACTCGGGGTTGCGGCCGATCTGTCGCCGATCATCTGGTATCCGACCGTCTTCCTCGAGGCGCACAAGGCCGCGATGGGCGATGAGCGCGCGCAGCGCTTCTGGCCGAACAAGGATCTGAAGGCGGCCGGCGCGCTGATGGCCGGCGGCTCGGACTGGCCGGTGATCCCGATCCCCGATCCCTGGCAGGGCATCGAGGGCATGGTGACCAGGCAAAATCCCACCGGGGATTTTCCCGGCAAGTCGTTGTGGGCCGAGCAGGCGCTCGATCTCGCCACCGTGATCGACATCTACACCATCGACGCCGCGCGTGCGGCCGGCCTCGGCCAGTCGATCGGCTCGATCGAGGTCGGCAAGTCGGCCGACCTGATCGTGCTCGACCAGATGATCTTCGACATCCCGCCGGATCAGCTTGCCGACACGCGGGTCGAGATGACCTTCTTCGAAGGCCGCAAGGTCTACCAGCGGGGCGCGTGATGATTGCGGTGGATCAGATCCCGGTCACGGTGCTGACCGGCTTCCTCGGCAGCGGCAAGACCACGGTGCTGAACCATCTGCTGC
>DASVOL010000758.1:0-5659 GCA_036383375.1 Bradyrhizobium sp.
CGGCAATGGTGACGATGCGGTCGGTGGTGATGTCCTGCCAGCCGTAGGCGAGCGCACCCGTGACATAGGCCGGACCCGCATTGTGCCGCACAAAGGCGCCGGCCTGGAACAGATCGGAGCGGCCAGTGCCGCCGTTCGCGATGCTGAAGCTGGTGCCGCCGCCGGCCAGCGCAAAGCCCGCAACGGTGGAGGGTGAGAACCAGTAATCGGCGCCGGCCACGCCGCCCGCGATGCGGCTGGTGGCGGCGTTGGAGCCGAGCGCGGCGTTGCCGTCGGTGGTCTGCGAGCCGCCGAAGCCCGCGGCCCACACGCTCCAGCGCGGCGCATAATCTTGCGCGGGCGGCGCCTTGCGATAGACGGCGGCATAGGCATCGCGCTCGGCACCCGAGCGCTGGCGGGCACCGGCGTAAGCGAGTGTATCGTTGTCGTCGGCCGCATAGCCCGTCGCACCACCGCCTGGCGAAACGACGGGATCGCCGCGCCCGGCCACGAACGGGTCGGTCAGCACGCCCATGAACAGGTTCATCGCGTCGAACGTGGTCTGCTGCGTGCCGGTCGCGGTCTCGCCCGAGGCCTGAGTCAGCGCATTGAGCAAGGGGGCACCCGACAGCGCGAACAGAGCGTTGAAGCCGGTCGGCAAGGTGCTGCCGCCGGTCAGCGCGTTGTCGATTCCCGCCGCGACGTTCCTCTGATTGATATTGGCGTTGCCCGGCAGCGACGGTGACAGCAGGCCGGGGTCGAGCGTCAGCAGCACGTCGTTGCCGACATAACTGAGCCGTGCGTTGCGCGCGAAACTGCTGGCGGTGAGGAAATCGACGCTGGAGAACCTGCCACTCACGGCGCCCGCCGTCACGATCGTGTAGGTCGTCGTCGCCGCAAGGCGCGCCAGCGGATCCACCACCACCTTGCCGGCGAGTGCCGCCGCGCCGGTAACGACGGTCTTGTCGGCGCTGCTGCCCGACACCTGCACCAGATAGGTCGAAGCCGCGGTCAAAGTCAGGCTCCCGCTCACGGTGAGCGTGCCGATCGAATTGCCCGGCGCAAGGGTTCCGCCATTGATCAGCGTCGAGCCGACCGTGCCGGTGCCGCCGAGGGTGCCGCCGCTGTTCACAGTCAGGCTCGCCGCCGAAGCGAGATTGCCGTTCACCGACAGCGTGCCGCCATTGACCGTCACCGGTCCCGCGTAAGTCGACGTGCCCGTGAGTGTCCAGTTCGACGATCCGGTCTTGTCGAGCAGTATCCAGCCTGCGCCGATCTGGCTCACGTCGAAGCTGTTGCTGCCGGAGCCTGCGAACTGGAACGTATCCGTGCCGCTGCCGACCGCCTGACCGGTCAGCGTCGCCGCCGGTCCGCTCATGATGAAGAGATTGTTGGCGCCGCCGAGGGTGACCGCCTTGCCACCGGTGCCGGTGATGCTGCCCGCGTTCGTCACCGTGACGCTGCCGGTCCCCGTAAAGATGCCGATCGCGCCGCTGATCGCGCCGTTGTTGGTGACCGTGTTGGCGGCGCCACCGAAGAGAAAGACGCCGTCGTCGCTCGGGGCCTGCACGGTGGCGCCGGCGCCGACCGAGACATGCAGGTTGCCGGTTCCAGCCGTCTCGGCGATGATGCCGGCATTGCTGGCGGCGTAGGTGTTGCCGTTCGCCACGACCGTGACGTCGCTGCCGTTTGCCGCGTTGACGATAAACGCGCTGATGCCGGCCGTCGCCGCCCGGATCGTGCCACCAGTCTGGAATACGCTGACACTTCCGGTGCCTGTTCCGATCGCTCCAATGCCGGTCGAGAACTCGGCGCCGGCGCTGCCGATATTGGCGTCCGACGTGACGTTGATGCTACCGCCCCCCACCGCGAAGATGCCGATCGTGGAACCGGCGCTGCCGCTGGTGTTCGCGATCGTCGTGTTGCCGGTCAGCGTGGCGGAGGCATCTCCGCCGGCCAACACGGCCAAGCCCCTGCCGCTGGCGTCTGTCGCCGTGAGGCTGCCGCCGTTCAGGAAGACACCAACCGGGCCGGAGCTCGATCGCGCGGCGAGGGCGGCTGGGCCGGAAAAGTTCGCCGTGACGGGCGCACCACTCGTACCGACTGCGATGGAGCCGGCGCCATTGGCCTCAATGAACAGGCCTGAGCTGGCACTGCCATTGCCCGAATAGGCGATGTTTCCGCCGTTGGACGTGAGATGGAGGCTGTCGTCCGTCACTGCGCCGTTGTTGGTGAAGGTGATCGAAGCACCAGGCTCGCTCGTGTTGATCCAGAGCCCGCTGCCGCTGATTGTCTGGCCGGCATTGATCTTGGCGGTGACGGCGCCCCCAGCGGTGAACTGCTGCAGATAATCGCTCGACGTCGTCGATGCGCCGTCAAAATTTGTCGAGGCAGACGTGACCGTCGTGTCGCAGGTGACGGCATTGGGCCCTCCGCTGAACCCTCCCGATACTGTGCACGCGGCAAGTGCCATGTCCGGACGGCCGACGATGCCGGCGACCAGGACGCCGGTGAAGGCCGTGCCGGCGAGGAGCGCGCGCCTGAGCGCTGCCCGCGGCTGTTGAAACTGTTGTTGCATTGCCCCGCCTGTATTTGCCGCCCGTCTTCGCCGGCCATGATTTGGAATTCGTTGGATCTCACGCCGCGCGCGATCGGGCTGGCTCCAGCCCGGCGCCCAGGCCGGAGATGCGAGGTTTGGATGATCTCGCCCGTCCTCTCAGGCCGACGGCAGCGAGGTCTTGCGCAGATAGGGCAGGACGGTCACGAAGGCGCCGAAGCGCTTGGCGGCGTCCTCGTCCGAGACCGACGCCGCAATCACGACATCTTCGCCGGGGCGCCAGTCAGCGGGCGTCGCAACCGGGAGCTTGGCCGTCAGCTGCATGGAGTCGATGACGCGCAGGATTTCCTGGAAATTGCGGCCGGTCGTCATCGGATAGGTCAGCACCAGCTTGATCTTCTTGTCGGGACCGATGACGAACACCGAGCGCACCGTCTGATTGTCGGCCGGGGTACGTCCTTCCGACGTCGTGCCGGCGGAGGCCGGCAGCATGCCGAACAGCTTGGCGACCTTGAGGTCGCGGTCGCCGATCATGGGATAGTTGACCTCATGACCGGTGGCCTTGTGGATGTCGCCCTTCCACTTGTTGTGGTTGTCGACCGGATCGACCGAGATGCCGATGATCTTGACGTTGCGCTTGTCGAACTCACCCTTCAGGCCAGCCATCGTGCCGAGCTCGGTGGTGCAGACCGGCGTAAAATCCTTCGGATGGGAAAACAGCACCGCCCAGGACCCGCCGATCCAGTCGTGAAAGCGGATGTCGCCTTCGGTGGTCTGCGCCTCGAAATCCGGCGCGGTGTCATTGAGCGCGAGTGCCATGGTGCATCTCCTTGTGTCGTTCTTCGGCAGCCTCGTTCGCCGCCGGCGCCACGAGTCGTGCCCAATTGATTTTGCTATCGAAATCCGGCCCGACGATAACCCTGCAATCGGGATCGTTGATATCTGCGCCCGGCTCTACCGAAAGTCATGGTGTCGTTCTGAAAAAGTTCTTAAGCATCACGCCATGGCCACGAGCTACATCATCGGACCGTTCCGGTTGGATGCGGACGCCGCGATCCTGTTTCGCGGCGGCGCCCCCGTTTCGCTCGGCCAGCGCGCCATCGCCGTGCTGCGCGTGCTGGTCGAGCGCGCCGGACGCCCGGTCTCGAAAGACGCGCTGATCGAATCGGCGTGGGGCGGCCTCGTCGTCGAGGAGAGCAATCTTCCGGTCCAGATCGCGGCATTGCGCCGGGCGTTTGGCGGAGAGCCGGGCGGCGAAGGCTGGATCGTAACCCTGCCGAAATACGGCTATCGGTTTGTCGGCCCGCTGAGCCTCACCACGCCGGCGTCCGCCGCTGTGGCGCCACCGGCCGCGGATTCGCCCGCGGCGACCGAAACGCTTCCGGTCCAGCCGGCCGTCGCGGTCATGCCGTTTCAGAACCTGAGCGGCGACCCGCAACAGGAATATTTCGCTGACGGCGTCGTCGAGGAGATCATCACGACGCTGTCGCGTTTTCGCTCCCTGTTGGTCATCGCCCGCAATTCCAGCTTTACCTACAAGGGCCGCTCCGTCGACGTGAAGCAGATCGGCCGCGAGCTGGGGGTTAGCTTCGTCCTCGAGGGCAGTGTGCGCAGATCGGCCGACCGCGTGCGCATCACCGCACAGCTCATCGATGCGTCAACCGGCGCGCATCGATGGGCAGACCGGTTCGATGGCGCGCTCGAGGATGTGTTCGATTTGCAGGACAGGATCGCCCGGCAGGTCGTGGGGCTCCTGGTGCCCAAGCTGGAGCACTCCGCGATCGAGCGCGCCAAGCGCAAGCCAACCGAAAGCCTCGGCGCCTACGAATATTATCTGCGCGGCACCGCCGCCATCTACCGGTTCACCATCCGCGAGGCCAATGTCGAGGCCTTGCAGCTGTTCAAGCGGGCAATCGAGCTCGATCCGGAATTTGCATCCGCCTACGGCATGGCGGCCTATTGCTACGTCAAGGACAGAACGAACCGATGGCCGACGGACGATCTCGCGCGGGACATCGCCGAGACCGATCGGTTGGCCCGCCATGCGATCCGCCTGGGCAGCGATGACGCGCTGGCGCTGGCGACCGGCGCGGGCGCGCTGGCCTATGTCGTCCGCGATCTCGACACCGGCGCGGCCTGCATCGATCACGCCCTTCAGGTCAATCCGAACCTGATGTGGGCGTCCTATTTCGCCGGTTTCATCAAGAGCTGGATGGGCGAGCCGGAGGCCGCCGTCACGCACCTCGCTTACGCGATGCGCCTCAGCCCGGTCGATCCGCTGATGCCGCTAATGCAGGCGGCGATGGCGCACGCTCATTTTTTCGCTGGCCGCTACGAAGAGGCGTCGTCGTGGGCCAGCACGGCGCTGCAGGGCACGCCGAAGCTGCTGCCGGCTTTGCGTATCGGCGCATCGGCGGATGCCTTTGCCGGACAACTGGAGGCGGCGCAAAAGACCGTGGCCCGGCTGCTGCAGATCAACCCCAATGAGCGCGTGTCCAACCTGGAGGCCATCTACGGACCCTACCGGCGTCCGGACGATGCCTGGCGTTATGGCGAAGGACTGCGGCGAGCCGGATTGCCGGAATGAGTGCCGCAGGATTATCCGACTGAATTTTCCGGAGCACGATCCAGAAGATCGTGCAGCGGTTTTCCCTGCGATTCCGACAGGCAAGGCTTATCCAACAGGCAAGGCTTATCCGACAGGCAAGGCTTATCCGACAGGCAAGGCTTGGGATTTGCCGCGCCGCACCCACCGCCGCACTGAGATGGCGGTGCTGAACGTTCATCCCGTTAACCGGGATGGTGCGCAGAGGCGGGATCGAACCATCCGGCTTCGCCCTTCGGGCTAGGTCGGGACGAGCCTTCGTGCGGACGGCTTGTTGGCTACGGCAGCACTGAGCTGGATGGCGACCTGTCGGCTCGGCGCTACCGCGACTTTGACGTTGTTCCGGAAACCAACAGAAGGTACCATCGAACTCGTTAGGGGGATTTGCCCGCCGCTTCAATATTTCAAACTGACGCAACGGCTGGCGCATCAATAAACATTTTAGGTGCTGCGGCGAGCGGCACTCCAGACTTTGAGGCCAGCGGCAATTGTGCCGCTCGATTGGTCACAACTTATCT
>DASVOL010000759.1:0-4716 GCA_036383375.1 Bradyrhizobium sp.
GGCACCAGGATCTCGCTGATGGTCGGCGTCGGCTTTGCCGTCGTGGGCGCCGTGCTGAGCACGCTGCGGCTGTCCTCAGCCGGTAGCCGCGGTGCCGACCAGGTGCGGGTCCACGAGGGCCAGCGGCTGAAGGGCGAGTGAGGCACGCAGCGCGGGATTCAGCAAGGTGTCAGACCGATCTCCAGACGGCACTATTTTGATTATCGATCTTGAAGCTACCTGTGCCGACGATGGCAGCGTCCCGCGCGAGTCCAGAGAAGTGATCGAGTTGGGAGCCGTGATCATCGCTACTTCGGGAGATGTGTTGGCAACGATGCAACGTTTCGTATGTCCCGTCGAATATCCACGTCTTACCGATTTCTGTCGCTCGCTGACACATATCGAGCAAGCCGATATCGATATCGCCGAGAATTGGCCGCAGGTGGCAGCGGAACTGTCTCAGTTCGTCCAGTTGCATTCCGTGCAACGCTGGGGGAGCTGGGGAGACTTTGACCGTCGTCAAATCGAGCGAGAAAGTCTGCGCCGCGGCATCTCCAATCCACTCGCCGAGTTGCCTCACAAGAACCTCAAGGCGGCTTTCGCCAAGGCCCATGGGATCAAACAAGTCGGTATGGCCACAGCTTTGCAAATTGCCGGGCTCGAAATGAAGGGCGAGCACCACCGAGCGCTTTCGGACGCCATACACATTGCCCGACTGCTATCGTCCTGTTGAGAGAGGCGTATTCGAAACCGCCGCGCCGCTGCCAACGACGTCACCAAACAAGAAAGGCCGGCTATTGAGCCGGCCTTTCATTTGGTTGTTCACTTCGTCCTTCAGGCCTTGACCATCGGCCCCTTCGAAGCCGGCCCCTTGGTGCCGCCTCCGCCGCCGTTATTCGGGCCGCCCTTCGGCGGCTTGCGCTTGCGCGGCGGCAGGTTCTCGGGCTTCGGGGTGACCGGGCCCTCGACATATTCGAAGCCGATCTTGTCCTTGGCGGCCGCCTCGTCCTTGACCAGCACGACGCGGACATGTCCGCCGCCCTTGAGGTGACCGAACAGCACTTCATCCGCGAGCGGCTTCTTGATGTGCTCCTGGATGATGCGCGCCATCGGACGCGCGCCCATCTGCTCGTCATAGCCGTGCTCGATCAGCCAGGCCTTGGCGGGCTCGGACAGCTCGATCGTGACGTCGCGGTCGGCGAGTTGCGCCTCGAGCTGCAGCACGAACTTCTCGACCACCATGCCGATCACCTCGGCATTGAGGTGCGCGAACGAGACGATCGCATCCAGCCTGTTGCGGAACTCCGGCGCGAACTGCCGGTTGATCGCCTCGTGATCGTCGCCTTCCCGCTTCGAGCGGGTGAAGCCGAAGGCCTGCCGCGCAAGGTCAGCGGCGCCCGCATTCGTGGTCATGATCAGGATCACGTTGCGGAAGTTGACCTGCTTGCCGTTGTGGTCTGTGAGCCGGCCATGGTCCATGATCTGCAGCAGCACATTGTACAGATCCGGATGCGCCTTCTCGATTTCGTCGAGCAGCACGACGCAATGCGGATGCTGGTCCACGCCGTCGGTGAGCAGACCGCCCTGGTCGAAACCGACATAGCCGGGAGGCGCGCCGATCAGGCGCGACACGGTGTGCCGCTCCATGTATTCGGACATGTCGAAGCGCAGCAGCTCGACACCGAGCGATGCCGCCAGTTGCTTCGCCACCTCGGTCTTGCCGACGCCGGTCGGACCCGAGAACAGATAGCTGCCGATCGGCTTCTCCGGCTCGCGCAAGCCGGCACGTGCCAGCTTGATCGACGCCGCTAACGACTCGATCGCCTTGTCCTGGCCGAACACGGTGCGCTTCAGGGTCTGCTCGAGATGCTTCAGCACCTCGGCATCGTCCTTCGACACGCTCTTGGGCGGGATCCGCGCCATGGTCGCGATCGTGGTCTCGATCTCCTTGATGCCGATCGTCTTCTTGCGCTTGCTCTCGGCGACCAGCATCTGCGCCGCGCCGGACTCGTCGATCACGTCGATCGCCTTGTCGGGCAGCTTGCGGTCGTGGATGTAGCGCGACGACAGCTGCACCGCCGCCTCGATCGCCTCATTGGTGTATTTCAAGCGATGGTAATCCTCGAAATAGGGCTTGAGGCCCTTGAGGATCGCGATCGCGTCTTCCACCGTCGGCTCGTTGACGTCGATCTTCTGGAAGCGCCGCACCAGCGCGCGGTCCTTCTCGAAGTGCTGACGATATTCCTTGTAGGTGGTCGAGCCCATGCAGCGGATCGTGCCCGAAGCCAGCGCAGGCTTCAGCAGATTGGACGCATCCATCGCGCCGCCGGAAGTCGCGCCGGCGCCGATCACGGTGTGGATCTCGTCGATGAACAGAATGGCGTTCGGATGCGCCTCCAGCTCCTTCAGGACCTGCTTGAGCCGCTCCTCGAAATCGCCGCGATAGCGGGTGCCCGCGAGCAGCGTGCCCATGTCGAGCGAGAACACGGTCGCGGCCGCCAGCACTTCAGGCACGTCGCTGTCGACGATGCGCTTGGCGAGGCCTTCGGCGATCGCGGTCTTGCCGACGCCGGCTTCGCCGACGAACAGCGGGTTGTTCTTCTGGCGGCGGCACAGCACCTGGATCGCACGGTTGATCTCGGCATTGCGGCCGATGACCGGATCGATCTTGCCGTCGCGCGCCTTCTTGTTGAGGTTGACGCAATAGGTATCGAGCGCCTCGCCCTTCTTCTTGGCGTCCTCGTTGCCCTTGGTCTCGGTTTCCTCGTCGACGCCGCGCACCGGCCGTGCTTCGGACACGCCGGGCCGCTTGGCGATGCCGTGGCTGATGTAGTTGACGGCATCGTAGCGCGTCATGTCCTGCTCCTGCAGGAAATACGCGGCATGGCTCTCGCGCTCGGCGAAGATCGCGATCAGGACGTTGGCGCCGGTCACTTCCTCGCGACCGGACGACTGGACGTGAATCACCGCGCGCTGGATCACGCGCTGGAACCCGGCGGTCGGCTTCGCGTCGTCGGCGCCGTCAGTCACCAGGTTTTCGAATTCGGTCTCGAGATAATTGACGAGGCTGGTCCTCAGCTTGTCGAGATCGACGCTGCAGGCCCGCATCACCGCCGCCGCATCCGAGTCATCGATCAGCGACAGCAGAAGGTGCTCGAGCGTCGCGTATTGATGGTGCCGCTCGTTCGCGATCGCCAATGCACGATGCAAGGATTGTTCAAGGCTTTGGGAAAAAGTAGGCATTCGCGTCCTCTATGGCCCCCGGCCATCATGATCGCCATTACCGGGTCAGGCAATAACAACCTTCGTGATCGCCATTGATATAGTTACGACGGATCGTGGCGAAAGACCGGTCCCGCGATGATGGTTTTCTTCTAAATTCAGGGCACCGGAACGAACGCCCGGCGGCGCCCCGTGATCGTACGGGAACGCGGTTCGCCGCCGTCAAAAACGCGATGCAAGACCCATTCCGCTTGCCGCAGCAGGTCAATCGTTCCCGCGAACTATTTCTTTTCCATCACACATTGCAGTGGATGCTGATGCTTGCGCGCGAAGTCCATGACTTGCGTCACCTTGGTCTCGGCGATCTCATAGGTGAACACACCGCACTCACCGATCCCGTGATGGTGGACGTGCAGCATGATCTTGGTCGCCGCCTCGGCGTCCTTCTGGAAGAATCGTTCCAGCACGTGAACCACGAACTCCATCGGCGTGTAGTCGTCGTTCAGGATCAGGACACGATACAGGTTCGGGCGTTTGGTCTTCGGCTTGACCTTGGTGATGACCGACGTCGACGGGCCGCTGCCCGTTCCATTGCGGTTGTCGTCATTGCTCATTTTCGGCACCGGCGCGGCGGATACCGCGGGCATGGCCGAAACCGGCTCGGAGATCGGGACTGTCAACGTGTATCGCAGCATGGCTCAGGCGTTCGAATTCCCCAGCGGAAACCGGTTGGCGATTGGAAGGTGGTCGCGATTGCCGCAAGACTAATCGCGGAACCCCCAGCAATGCTTTCCAGATTGCCGCTCCCGGTCCGATCCGGCGGCCGGATCGACCTCCGGAATATGGGCCTCACGACGCCCTGCCGCAAGCGCAGACCCGCCGTAGCCCACCGGTCCGATTCCCGGCGCGGCAACCCCCGGAAGGTTAATCATTTCTGCCTGATTTGACAAAGGACTAGGGCATCCAATTTAGCCGGCGTTGAGGATAGTGCGTGCTTTTGCCCCGCTTTTGACCGTCTGCCGGGGCCGTACGCCGGGTTTCCGTTGCCCGATTCACCATCTGTTTAGCCGCGCAAGTCGAGATGGCCGCGCAATCCATTTTGACGAGAGCTCCATGCTTGGTTCAGCCATTTCCAATCGCGTCCGCGCGGCCGTCCGCCGGTTTTCCAGGGCGACCGACGGCAATGTCGCGGTAATCTTCACCCTCACGCTCCTGCCGATCCTCGCCTTCGTGGGCGCAGCGGTCGACTATACGCGGGCCAACAACGCCCGCACCGCGATGCAGGCGGCCCTCGATTCCACCGCGCTGATGCTGTCCAAGGATCTGACCATGGGCAACATCACGGCCGCGCAGATCCCGAGCAAGGCCCAGACCTATTTCAACAGTCTCTTCACCAACAAGGACGGCCAGGGCATTGCCATCACGGCCAGCTATACGACCCCGACCGCGAACACGGCGGCGACCATCCTGTTGAGCGGGTCCGGCTACATCAACACCTATTTCATGAAGCTTGCC
>DASVOL010000760.1:0-1599 GCA_036383375.1 Bradyrhizobium sp.
GTCTCCGGCTGCGACACCAGCGCCTCGCCGAGTTCGCTCTGCTGGGCACGCGGAATCGAGAAGCAGACGCTGAAGCCGTCCGACGTCTTGAGCGTCATCATGCCGTGGGCCGGATCGGTCGACTGCTCGAGCACCCATGAATCCAGCGGATAGGCGTAACGCAGGCTCTGGTCGCCGAAACGGGTCTGCAACGCCTTGCTGATCAGCCCGGGCAGCGTCATGACCAGCGCGCCGACCTGGTTGATCGACAGGCGGATGGTTGCGGGCTCACCCTTGCCGTCGACGAATCCCAGCGAAATGGCGCAGCCGTCGGGCGCGACCTCGCAGGTGGTGAGCTCCTGGGTTTCGATCTGCATACCGGCACTCCGGGTCATTTCTTCGTTATATTCGTAAATATATATCGCTCGGCCGGCCGCCGTCCAGCCGTTATTCGGGGACCATCTTTGGCCGTGGCCCACCCACCGCAATCGTGATATATGACAAGATATAGCGAGGCCCGCGAAGGGCCCGTTGACCAGGGAGAGCAAAGCCTATGAGTGATTACAAGCTTCTCATCGACGGCAAGATGGTACCCGGCGACCAGACCATGCCGGTGCTCAATCCGGCGACCGAAGAGGTGGTGGCGCAATGCCCCCGCGCCTCCAAGGAGCAGCTCGACAAGGCCGTCGCCGCCGCGAAGGCCGCCTATCCCGCTTGGGCCGCCACGCCGATGGAAGAGCGTCGCAAGCTCATCATCAAGATGGCTGAGGCGATCGAGGCCAACACCAACGAGCTCGCGCACATCCTGACCAGCGAACAGGGCAAGCCGCTCGCGGACGCCACCGGCGAGGTCATGGGCATGGCGGGCTTCTTCCGCTATCTCGGCTCGCTCGACCTGCCGATGCGCGTGGTCGAGAATTCCGGCGACCGCAAGGTGGAGGCCTATCGCCGTCCGCTCGGCGTGGTCGGCGCGATCATTCCCTGGAACTATCCGCTGCTGATCCTGGCGTTCAAGCTGCCGTCGGCGCTGCTCGCCGGCAACACCCTGGTGGTGAAGCCTGCGCCCACCACACCGCTGGCCTCGCTGCGCTTTGCCGAACTGGTCAAGGACATCCTGCCGAAGGGCGTGCTCAACTTCATCGCCGACGCCAACGATCTCGGCGATCACATGACCAAGCACCCTGACATCCGCAAGATCTCCTTCACCGGTTCGACGGCAACCGGCCAGAAGGTGATGGCGAGCGCATCGCAGACGTTGAAGCGGATCACGCTCGAGCTTGGCGGCAACGACGCCGGCATCGTGCTCGACGACGTCGATCCGAAGAAGGTGGCGCCCGGCATCTTCGAGGGCGCGTTCCAGAACTCCGGCCAGGTCTGCCTCGCCATCAAGCGGCTCTATGTGCACGAGTCGGTCTATGACGAGATCTGCAACGAGCTGGTGGCGATTGCGAAGAACACCGTGGTCGATGACGGCTCCAAGCAAGGCACCAAGCTCGGCCCGCTGCAGAACAAGATGCAGTACGAGAAGGTGAAGGCGTTCCTCGACGACGCCCGCAAGAACGGCAATGTGATCGCCGGCGGCGCCGCGATGGACCGTCCCGGCTATTTCATCGAGCCGAC
>DASVOL010000761.1:0-3218 GCA_036383375.1 Bradyrhizobium sp.
GCAAGCTTCCCGAGCAGCGGGCGCGCGGCCTTCTTCAGATAGAGGCGGTTGACGCGGCGGTCGTTCTCGTCGCTGCGGCGCTCGATCCAGCCATTGTCGCAGAGCTTGTCGATCAGCCGCGTCAGCGTGATCGGCTGCATCTCGAGCAGCTCGGCGAGCTCGGTCTGCTTCATGCCTTCCTGGCGCTCCACCTTGGACAGTACCGCCCATTGCGCACGGGTGATGCCGTAGCGCGCGGCCTCCTTGTCGGCATAGACGCGGATCAGCCGGAACAACTCGCCAAGCGTAAACAAGAAGTCCGTATCCACGGAACCGCGCATAGACCCATCTCCATAAGCTTGGGATATAATAAGCTTGCTTATGAATTCTGCATAAGGTGTTAACGTGAAGCTGCCCCGCATGGCGCACATGGCTGCAAGGCGATTGGGTGCCGGGCTTGGGGCCGGGCTATGGGAACCGGCGCAGAAATGCTACATATCGGGGCAATGAGCCTCGCCAAGCCGACATTTCCTGCCCCCGACCACGATCACGGCCGCTGCGCCGCGGACGCGATGGCGCATGCCGAGCAGGTCTGCGCGCGCCGCGGCCAGAAATTCACCCCGATCCGGCGTCAGGTGCTGCAGGCGCTGCTGTCGAGCCATCGCCCGCTCGGCGCCTATGAGGTGATCGACGAGCTGGCCAAGACGATGCCGCGTCCGGCACCGATTACCGTGTATCGCGCGCTCGACTTCCTGATGGAGAACGGCCTCGTCCACCGCATCGAGAGCCGCAACGCCTTCCTCGCCTGCGCGCACGATCATGACGAGACCTCGATGGTGGCGTTCCTGATCTGCGACCATTGCGGCTCGGTCGGCGAAATCCCCGCCGCGCCGGTCGCGCAGAGCCTGACCGCCGCGGCGCGGGCCTCGGGCTTCATCCCAAAGCTCTCCGTGGTCGAGATCGCCGGCACCTGCGCGCATTGCCAGAAATGATCGTCGCCAGAATATCCCGAAGTCTCCCCCCGTCATTGCGAGCGGAGCGAAGCAATCCATTCCTCCGCTTGCTGAAGCATGGATTGCTTCGTCGCTTCGCTCCTCGCAATGACGCTGTGAGGCCATAACAACAACGGCAGCAAGCCGGCCCGCGAGGAAACATGTCGACCCAAGCGATCTCCGCCAGCGTCACGAGGCCCGTCAGCGTCGGCCATGGGCTGCCGCCCGGCGCCATCGCATTGATGCTGATGCTGTGCGTGAGCTGGGGCTTCAACCAGCTCGCGGTCAAGCTCGCGTTGCCTGACGTGCCGCCGATGCTGCAGGCGCTGATCCGCTCCTCAGGCGCGCTCCCGGTGATGCTGATCGTCGGCCGGCTGCGCGGCGTCAAATTCTTCGAGCGCGACGGCTCGCTGCTGCCCGGTGTGATCGCCGGGCTGATGTTCGGCTGCGAGTTCGTGCTGATCTTCACCGGGCTCACCTTCACCTCGGCCTCGCGCGCTTCGGTGTTCCTCTACACCGCGCCGTTCTTCGTCGCGCTCGGCTCGCACCAGTTCCTCGGCGAGCGTCTCTCGACCGTGCAGTGGAGCGGGCTGGCGCTGAGCTTTGCCGGCGTTGCGCTCGCAATCGGCGTGCCGCAGCCCAACGTCGATGCCAAGGTGCTGCTCGGCGATCTCATGGTGGTCGGCGGCGGGGCGCTGTGGGCGGCGACCACGCTGGTCGCCAAGGGCACGCAGCTGCGCAGGGCCGCGCCGGAAAAGGCGCTCGGCTACCAGGTCGCGATCTCGATTCCGATCCTCGGCCTCGCGGCCTGGATCGCCGGCGAGCGCATCGAACACGTGCCGAGCGCGCTGTCGATCTCGCTGCTCGCCTATCAGGCGGTCTGGGTGGTGGGCTGCACCTTTGTCATCTGGTTTGCGATGGTGAAGACCTATTCGGCCAGCAAGCTGTCGGCCTTCACCTTCGTCACGCCGCTGTTCGGCGTGGTCGCAGCCTATTTCGTCATGCACGACACGCTGACGGCAGTGTTCGGCGTCGCCGCGCTGCTGGTGATCGCCGGGCTCTATCTCGTCAACAAGCCCGACCCGAAGGTGACGCCGGATCCGAACGTGCCGGCGTGAGGGTTTGTGCGACGCTATCCCCGTCATCCTGAGGTGCGAGCCTCTTCGGCGAGCCTCGAAGGATCGACGGCCACCAGCCAGGCCGCGCATCCTTCGAGGCTCGCTCCGCTCGCACCTCAGGATGACGGGGAGAGATTGCCCCCGTCGCGGTAAAGTCCTCACCCTTGACTCGTCAGCGCGCCAAACACTCAACGTCGTCCTGGCGAAAGCCAGGACCCATTGCCCAGATGTCGGTTGTTGCGCGACGCCGGGGCCGCGTTCCCGTTCACACAAGCAAATTCGGTGGTTATGGGTCCCTGCTTTCGCAGGGACGACCCGTGGACAGAGTCCCGCTTCTTTTCCGCTATCCCACTTCGATCGGCAGCGATTCATCCTTCGCCCATTCGCCCATCGAGCCGTCATAGAGCGTGAGATTGTCGTAGCCGAGCCGATGCAGCTGGAACAGGTCGATGGTCGCGGAGATGCCGCCGCCGCAATAGGCGACGACGCGCTTGTCTCTGGTGATGCCTTGCGCGGCGAAGGTTGCTTCGGCCTCCTCGAGCGGCAGGAACGTCTTGCCCTTGGGATCGATCAGGGTTGCCGCCGGCGCGCTGACGCTGCCGGGGATGCGGCCGGGCCGGCCGTAACGGCTCGGCTCCAGTCCCTTGTAGAATTGTGGACCGAGCGCGTTGATGATCACGGTGTCGCCCTCGGCGGTCGCGGCGAGCACGTCATGCTTGCCGACGAACAGGCCGTCCTTCGGCCGCGCCGAGAATGTCGCCTGCGGATAGCCGCCGGCAAGCCCGGTCTCGATGTCGCGTCCTTCGGCGGTCCATTTGTCGATGCCGCCGTCAAGCACCGCGGCGCCGTCGAAGCCGAGCGAATGCAGCATCCACCAGAACCGCGTCGCCCACATCGCCGTGCCGATCGAATAGAGCACCACGCGGCTGTTCGCCGAGATGCCATGCCGGCCGAACGCGGCCTCGAGCTGGGCCGTCGGCGGCATCATGAAGCGCAGCTCGGTGCGGGGATCGGAGAATTCGGCCTGCAAATCGAGGAAATTCGCGCCCGGAATGTGGCCGGCCTCGAATGTCTGGCGGCCGGAGACGACAATATAGGGAATGTTGCTGCCGGCCGGGGCCGGCTCCAG
>DASVOL010000762.1:0-5041 GCA_036383375.1 Bradyrhizobium sp.
GTCGAGAGCGCAAGCCGCGGCATGCTCGCCAATCTGTCGCTGCTGTTCATTCCGGCCGGCGTCGGCGTGGTGCAGAAGCTCGATCTGCTCGCCGAGCACGGCATCGCGATCCTGGTGATCCTCGCGGTTTCGGTCATCGTCACGCTGCTGGCGACGGTCGCGACCTTCGTGGCGGCGAGCAGTCTGTTTGCGCGCGAGGAGGACAACCCGTGAGCGACAATCCGTTCTCGCTCTGGGTCTATCTCTCACAGTCGCCGCTGCTCTGGCTGACGGTGACGCTATTGACCTATGCCGCGACCGATGCGGTGTCGCTGAAGACAAGGCGTCACCCGCTCGCCAATCCCGTGCTGCATTCGTTGTGGATCATCGGCGCATTCCTGCTGCTGACCGGGACCTCCTACACCACCTATTTTGCCGGTGCGCAGTTCGTGCACTTCCTGCTCGGGCCGGCGACGGTGGCGCTCGCGGTGCCGCTCTACGAGAACCGCAGGCGGGTTGCGGCGGCGGTCCTGCCGATGCTGGTCGCACTCGCTGTCGGCTCGCTCACGGCGATCGTCTCGGTGGTGCTGCTGGCGCGGGCTTTCGGTCTGCCGCGCGAGATCATCCTGTCGCTGGCGCCGAAATCGGTGACCGCCGGCGTTGCGATGGGTATCAGCGAATCCCTGCATGCCGATCCCTCGCTGACGGCGGTCGCCGTGATCCTCACCGGCATCATGGGGGCGATCATCGTCACGCCCTTGATGAACCTCACCGGCATCACCGACTTTCGTGGCCGCGGCTTTGCCGCCGGCATCGCCGCCCATGGCATCGGCACCGCGCGCGCCTTCCAGGTCGACGAGGTCGCGGGTGTCTTCGCCGGGATCGCGATGAGCCTGAACGCGCTGGTGACCTCGCTGCTGGTGCCGCTGGCCGTGACATATCTGCTGCGCTGACGCTCCCTGCAGGGCAGTTTTGTGCTATTGGTGTGGCGCTGAGCAGCAAATCCTTCTATGGTTGCCGCCGCAAACAAGAGTCTGTTCCCCTTGGTCTTTTCCGCAACTCAGAGCGTGCTTGGGCTGGCATCGGGCATGCTGGTCGGTTTTTCGCTGGGCCTGGTCGGCGGCGGCGGGTCGATCCTTGCCGTGCCGCTGATGGTCTATGTGGTGGGGGTGCCCCAGCCGCATGTCGCGATCGGCACCTCGGCGATCGCGGTCGCCGCCAATGCCGCGATCAACCTGTCCAACCATGCCCGCGGCGGCACCGTGATCTGGTCCTGCGCGCTGGTGTTCGCATTGTCTGGGATGTTCGGCGCGTTTGGCGGCTCGATCCTCGGCAAGATGCTGGACGGTCAGAAGCTGCTTGCCCTGTTCTCGATCGTGATGCTTGTCATCGCGGGCCTGATGCTGAAGACCCGCGCGCGGGTCGGGCTGACCGACGTCAAGATCTCGATGTCCAATACGCCCGCGATCGTGGGTCTCGGGCTCGTGACCGGAACCATGTCGGGCTTTTTCGGCATCGGCGGCGGCTTTCTGATCGTGCCGGCCCTGATGCTGGCGACCGGGATGCCGATCATGAACGCGGTCAGTTCCTCGCTGGTGGCCGTCACCGCCTTCGGCGTGACCACGGCCTTGAGCTATGCGTGGTCCGGGCTGGTGTCGTGGGGCCTGGCGGGGCTATTCGTCGCCGGCGGCATCGCGGGCGGCCTCCTCGGCACGAGGAGTGCCCGGCATCTGTCGGAACGGCGAGGCGCGCTAAATATCGTGTTTGCGACTGTGATTATCGTCGTGGCGATCTATATGCTGCTGCGTAACATCGATGTGTCCTGAGCGTAGAAGGGCGAGGAGCCCTTCCGGAAGCGAGCTATGAACCACCTGACGAAATTCCCCCTCGACAACGCCGGCGCCACCCGCCGCGGCGCGCTCGGCCTCATCGGAGCCGGCATTGCGCTGCTGGCCGCCGGAGGCGCGCGCGCCGAGGACGACAATGTCCTGACCGAGGCGCAGGTGCTGCGCGATCCGGATATTCCGGACATCGGCAATCCCAAGGGCGACATCACGATCGTCGAATGGTTCGACTATAACTGCCCGTATTGCCGCAAGCTCGCGCCGGAGCTGCGCCAGGTGGTGCAGGACGACGGCAAGGTTCGTCTCGTGCTGAAGGATTGGCCGATCCTCGGGCCGGTGTCGAAGGTCGCGGCGCGGATGGCGCTGGCGGCGAAGTACCAGGGCAAGTTCGAAGCCGCGCATGAGGCGATGATCTCGGTCAATTCGCGCATCACCGAGCCGCGCATCGCCGAGTTGCTCTCCGGCGCCGGTCTCGACATGGATCGCCTGAAGAAGGATCTCGACGCCAACGCCAAGGCGATCGACGCGGTGTTGGCGCGCAACAACGAACAGGCGATGGCATTCGGCTTCAACGGCACGCCGTCATTCATCGTCGGCAAGTATCGCGTGCCGGGCGTGCTCAGCATCGATCAGTTCGAGCAGGTCATCGCCGACGCGCGCAAGGCCAATATGGGCCGCAAGACCGAGCAGAACTAGCTCGCGACGTCGCTTCCCTCGCGACCAACATGGAGCGCGTTTACGTCGAGCCCTTCCGCTTGGCATAGGCGCGCCGCGCGCGCTCGCGATTGCCGCACACTTCGCTCGAGCACCATCTGCGCGTCCGGTTCGGGCTCTCGTCGACGAAGAACCAGCCGCAGCCGTCGGCCTCGCAGCATCCGATGCGGCTTGCGTCGTCTGACGCCAGCAGCGCCGTGAGTGACCACAGCACCGGCCACAACGGCTCCGTCACGTCGGTTCCCGCCAGTGCATGGCGATAGCCTCGCTCCTGCCGCACCAGGTCGGGCTGCCGGGGAGCCCGCGCCAGCATCTGATTGACGAGCCGGAGGTCCGCGCTGCGACCATCGCGGAGCGCGTCGGAAATTGCCCAGATGTCGCGGCGCAAATCATGCGCCTTCTGCATCGTGGCCACGGCAAGGCTGCTCGCCGAATGCGCTTTCAGTTTCCTGATCGCGGCGAGCGGCAGGGTCCCGCGGCGTTCGCTCCAGGACAACAGCGCAGCGTAATCCGGGATCAGCTCCTGCGGCTCGTTCGAGGTCCGCCAGTCGAGCGTGTTCGCGAAGTCGAGGCAGACCCGTCCTCCGAAGAACTGTGTCGCTGCCCGCGCGGGATCCCTTGACATCACGGCCTCTCACCAAGTTTAATCTAACGGTCATGACCATTACAAGCGCCGAGCCGTCGCAACGCGTCCCAACGATGACAACAGCCGGATTCAGGCGGGGCCTGGTTGCGGCCTTGCCGTTCCTGCTCAGCAACGGCGCCGCCGGCCTGGTGATGGGACTGACCTACAAAGGACTTGGGCTCTCGGCGCCGCATGCGATCCTGTTCAGCTTGCTCGTCTACTCCGCCACGGCCCAGGCGATCACGCTCAGTATGTGGGCGAGCCCCTTGCCGGTTGCCGCCATGGTCGTTGCCTGCATCGCCACCAATTCACGATATCTACTGATGGGCGCCCATCTGCGCCAGCTGTTTGGCGGACTGGCCCCCCGGAAGATCCTGCTCAGCCTGTTTCTGCTCGCGGATGCGTCGTGGTTGATGACGAGTTCGGATGCCGACCGCAACGGGCCCGACGCGGGCTATCTGCTCGGATCGAGCATCCCCATGGCGATCGGCTGGGTCGGCGGCACCGCGCTTGCCTATGCCGCGCCGCTGGCAACCAACGGACCGCTGAAGCTCGCCGCCGCACTGCTGCCGACGATGTTCATTGCGACCCTGCTGCCCAGCCAATGGAAGAACGCGACGTCGCGGTGGCCGTGGCTGATCTCGGCGGTCGTCGCGCTGCTGGTCAGCCGCTTCGTGGATCCCAGCTGGTCCATGTTGATCGGGGGCGGATGCGGCACGCTCGTCAGCATGATGGAGCGGACCGATGCATGATCTGGACGTTCTCGGCGTGATCTTCATCCTCGGGCTGACATGCTATGCCATGCGGGCCGGTGGATACGTCCTTGCCGCGTCGATGCGCGACGACGGCATCGCCGCGCGCTTCCTTCGGCTCGCGCCCGGCAATCTGTTCATCGCTTTCATTGTCGGCGGTTGCCTGTCCGGCGGGCTGGCAGGTCTTGTCGGGACGATGGTCGCGCTTGTGACGATGGCCATCACGGCCAGGGAGTGGGCAGCGTTGAGCGCAGGATTCGGTGCGGCGATCGCGACATCCGCGATCGCACCGTGACCTCAGCCGTTACTTCGCGGCGACCCTGGTCCATTCCTCGTGAACACGTGTCTTCAGCAGGTTCCAGTCATGGGCTGCAACGTCCCAATTCACGATGGTGCGGGTATCCTGCGCCACTTCGCCATTGGCGACGCTCGACGTCCGCATCGAATCATAGACATAGACGCCGCAAACCAGCAGCAGCGCGCCCAAAATCATGCCGAAAAACGTCCGCATCGCTCAATCCCTCCGGTGTCGGGAGGATAACGTCGTGGGGTTCGCTGTGGTTCCGACGCTCGATCAACTGCGCGCGAACACCCGCATCACATAATCGATGAACACGCGCACCCGCGGCGAGAGCTGACGGTTGCGCGGATAGAGCAGCGATACCGGCACCGACGGCGGCGGGCACTGCTGGAGCACCGGGATCAACGTGCCGCTCGCGAGATCGGCTTCGGCATGAAAGCGCGGCACCTGCACGAGGCCGAGCCCGAGCCTGGCGCTCGCCAGATAACTCTCAGGGCCGGTCACTGACATCGGCGCGGGCAGCGGAAATTGTTTCAGCGCGCCGCCGATCACGAACTCCATCGGGCGCAAGCGGCCCGTCGTCAGCGAGCGGATGCCGATCATGCGATGGCCATCGAGCGCGAACGGATCGGTCGGCATGCCGAAGCGCGCAAAATAATCCGGCGTGGCGCAGGTCAATCGCTCGAGCATCGTGACCTGCCGCGCGATCATGTCGCTGTCGGGCAATTGGCCGAAGCGCAGCACGCAGTCGACGCCTTCGCGGATCAGGTCGACCCAGCGATCGCTCTCGCTCATGTTGATCTCGATATCAGGATATTGGGCGAGG
>DASVOL010000763.1:0-2509 GCA_036383375.1 Bradyrhizobium sp.
TCGCCGGTTCCCGTTCGCACCACGCTCGGCAGCGCGAATTTGGTCGAGGCGGATGAGCCCCCGGGGCTCCACGCGCAGTAATCCGGCAGATTTTCACATACCCATGGATCGTCGGCCGGCTGCCCGGGCGTTCCGAACGGATTCGACCCGTCCACATTCGCCCAGACCCAGCCGGGCGGCTGGATCGAGACAACGGCCATGATCGACGAATCCGCGAGCACCAGGCTCCCGGCATTGGCGCTGCGCGGCCGCAGCGCGCGGCTGTCGGCGGCAGTCACATCAGCGCCGGCGACAAAGCGCAGCGACCACGATTGCGAACCTTGCGGCAGCATCGGCGCCGCGGCCCAGATCCCGCTCGGGGTCGGATCGTCGCGCAGCTTCACGAATGGAGCGTCATCCGGCAGGCTGACGACCGCCGCCGCCGGAATGACGGCGCCGATGCGCAATGTGAGTGCGCCATTCAGGGTCATCACCGCCGGCAACGGCACGTTCTTCGGCCAGAGCATCGGGCCGACGGAGATGCTGGACGCGAACTGGTTGCCGGCGCCGAGTATGGCGCCGACGGGCAGCCGGGTGCTCTGCCGCAGCAGCGTGCCGCGTGGATAGATCACCGCGCCGGACGCGCTGCGCACATCCGCACGCAACACCGTGCCGGCAGGCAGCGTCAGCACCGCCCGCAGCGGAGCGTCGGCGGGAAGCACGGTGTTCGCCGGCAGCGTGAACGCCTGTACCGGCAGGTCGTAGTTCAGCACGGCGGCGCGCGGGAAGCGGGTGCCGCCCGCCAGCACCACGCCGGCACGCGGAATCACGACGTCACTGTTGTATGGCTGGGTACCCTTGAACAGGAGACGCGCGACCTCCGGCGTGTGCTGGCCGTCAACCGCCAGCGGCAGCGGCGCCGCGCCGAAGCCGTCGCTGACATTGCCGAACACGTTCAGATTGCCGCCGGCGCGGACCACCAGACGGCCCGGCTCGCCCGAGCCGTAGATGGCGGTCTTTGCGCTGTTCGGATTGAGGCTGTCGTAGCGATAGCGGGAGAGGTCGATATCTCCCGATATCGTCAGGTCGCCGTCAGGCGTTGCGCTCGCGATCTCCACGCCCGGCCGCAAATGGAATGCGCCGGCATAGGCGCGCAGCCCGCCGAGACGGTTCTGCAAGTCACCATTACCCAGCGCCGCCGTGATGAACGCGGTGCTGGAGGTGTGCACGCTATCCATCAAGTCCTGGTTGATGATGCCATCGGCCGGCCGGTAGGTGCGGAAGCCATTGACCGCGATGCTGCGGGCACCCGCGATGGTGACCGAACCTGCCGCATCGATCGCGACGTCGTTGGCGCCGTCGCCGCTGCCACCCGCGCCGCCGAGCCGCGGCGCGCTCAACTCGATGGTGCCGCGCGCGACACTGTCCGCCGAGCGGACATCGATGCGTGCGCCGGGAGCCAGGCTGAGCCGGCCCTGCGTCGTGGCCAATTCCACCACCGCTCGGTTCGGCGCGTCGATCGGCTGGCCGTAGCTGTCGACGCGCAGCACCGTGCCGTGAGCATCGAGCACCGCGGCCGCGCCGAGCGACAGGCCGTCGCGCGCCGCAAGGCGGATGGTGCCGACCCGCTCGCCGCTGGCGTCGATGCGGCCATTGACGGTCAGACGTCCGCCGTCGATCGACAGGCTGATGCTGTTCGCCACCAGCTCGTCGCCGATGGTCAGGTCACCCTGCTTGAGCTGAAAGCTGCGCGCCCCGGTCATGCCGGTCAGCGTGAGCCGCTGATTGAGCCCGGTGAAATCGCCTATCGTCTGCGCGCGCAAATCGATGCTGCCGGCGAGGAACGGCACCAGCGTGCCACCGGCATCATAGTGCCCCGATGCGCTGCCGCGCAGCGAACCGGCCAGCACCACATGTCCGGCCGCAGCATCGAGCGCCGTGACCGACAGCGATCCGGCACGGTTGTTCACCGCCGCGATGTCGATGACGGAGCCGGCCGCCTGGGTGATGCTGCCGTGGACGCTCTCGAGCACGACGTCGCCGCCCCAGCTGTAACGCACCGCATCGAGCAGGCCGACGGCTCGTCCCGCCAGATCGATCTGCGCGGTATCGCCGAGCGCGATGTCGCCGTTGGCCGATACGGTCAGCTTGCCGCTCGGCAGCACGACGGTGCTCGAGATCGCGACGGTGCCGCCGGTCAGGCCGATCTCGGCGCCGAACGCCGCCGGACCCGGTGCCGCCGCGCCGCCGGTACCGATCACGCTGAGTGCGCCACCGGTCGTGATGCGGTTGACGGAGCCGGAGTCGCCCGTGAGCAGCGGCGTGATCAGATTGAGATTGCCACCGCTGTAGCTGTATCCCGTCCCGGTCTGGTAGGCGCCCTGGCTCTCATACACCGACAATGTGTTGCGGTTGTTCGCGGTGATCCGGCCAGTTGCCGTGACGTTGACCGTCGAAAAGCCGAGCGCAAGACGGTCCAGCGTCACCTGGGTGTCCGGCCTGGATTGAGTTGGATAACCGAAGACCACCT
>DASVOL010000764.1:0-2080 GCA_036383375.1 Bradyrhizobium sp.
AGCCGGCCGGCGATCACCTCGTCGATCGGAGTGCGTGCAACGCCGCACGCCGCGTCCAGATCGATCACGACTTCTTCAGAAACGGACATCCGCCGTCCTCCATCGGTCTGAAGGCCTCTTGCCCCGGGATCGTGGCCAGCAGCTGGTAGTAGTCGAACTGATATTTCGACTCCTCCGGAGACTTGACCCGGAACAGATACATGTCGCGGACCACCCGACCGTCCGCCCGGATCTTGCCGTTGCGGGTCATGAAATCGTTGACCGGCAATTCGCGCATCCTGGCGGCAACGGTCGGTCCATCAAGCGTGCCGGCAGCTTCGACCGCCTTGAGGTAGTGCATGACTGCGCCATAGGTGCCGGCATGAATCATGGACGGCACCTTTTTCGTCTTCTCGATGAAGCGCTTCGACCAGGCGCGCGTCTCATCGTTGAGATCCCAGTAGAAGGCCGAGCTGAGCATCAGGCCCTGCGCGCTCGAGAGCCCGAGACTGTGAATGTCGTTGATGAAGACGAGCAGCCCGACGAGCTTCTGCTCGCGCGTCACACCGAATTCGCCCGCCTGCTTCACGGCATTGACGAAGTCGCCGCCGGCGTCGGCCAGTGCGATCACATCCGCCTTGGAGGCCTGCGCCTGCAACAGGAAGGACGAGAAATCGGGTGTATTGATCGGATGCTTGACGGCGCCGACCACCTTGCCGCCGGTGGCATCGATCACCTTGCGGCTGTCGGCCTCGAGCTGCACGCCGAGCGAATAATCGGCCGAAACGAAGAACCAGGATTTGGCGCCGAGCCGCGAAATCGCTTTTGTCGTGCCCTGCGACAGCGCATAGGTGTCGTAGGTCCAGTGGATGCCGGTCGGCGAGCACTCGTCGCCGGTCAGGCGGGAGGTGGCGGCGCCGGTGGCGAGAAACAGCTTCTTCTTGTCGCGCGTGATGCCCTGCACGGCCAGCGCCACGGCCGAATTCGGCACGTCGAGGATCGCCTCGACGTTCTCGTTCTCCAGCCATCGGCGGGTGATTGCAGCACCAATATCGGCCTTGTTCTGGTGATCTCCCGCGACGATCTCGATCGGGCGCCCGAGCACCTTGCCCTTGAAATCATCCACCGCCATCTGCGCCGCGACGACCGAGCCCTGGCCGCCATTGTCGGCATAGAGCGACGACATGTCGGTCAGCACGCCGAGCCTGATCGGCCCGTTCTGTGCCACCGCCGGCGCTGCGAGCATCATGAGCGCCAGCGCCAACCCGAGCGACTTGCGCGCGCCACCATGGTCCGATTTGACCGAGGCATTCATCTGTTGCTTCCTCCCAACCCGGCGCCGGCAATGTTGGCCAGAACGCCGGATTGCGGAAGTGAAAGTCTTGCAGGGTGATCCTGAACCGCCTTCAGAACACCGACAGTGGCGATACGGCGACGCTCTCTCCGACAATTCGATCGGTTGCATCCGGCAGGCGGCTGGCCTTAACTGCGCGCGATCGCAGAATTTGATCGCGGCGCGCGATCCGCAACCGACGGGACTCGCAGCGTGTCCGTTTCCTTCAAGACCCTGGACCTGAACCTGCTCAAGGTGTTCGACGCCGTCATGGAGGAGCGCAGCGTGCTGCGCGCCAGCCAGAAGGTCGCGCTGAGCCAATCCGCCGTGAGCCACTCGCTGGCGCGGCTGCGCGAGATGCTGGACGACGAACTGTTCGTCCGCACCGCCACCGGCATGCAGCCGACCGCGCGCGCGCTGACCATGGCCCCACAGGTTCGCCAGGCGCTGCGATCGCTGGAGGCTGCCGTCGAATTGCCGACCTTCGCGCCGGCGGTCTCGACCAAGCCGTTCACGCTCGCCGCCAACGACTTCACCACAATGGTGCTGGCGCCGCCGTTGCTGAAGATCCTGAGCCGGGAAGCGCCGGCGATCGACCTCACCATCAAACCGGTGACGCGGATCGATCTTGCCGAGCAGATCGATCTCGGCCGCATCGACGTCGCCATCGGCGTGTTCTCGTCGCCGCCGAGCCGCTTCCGCACGGCGCTGCTGTTCGAATATGACGACGTGCTGATCGTCGGCAAAAAGCGCAAGCTCGGCCGGCTC
>DASVOL010000765.1:0-2991 GCA_036383375.1 Bradyrhizobium sp.
CCAGCGCCGCGCCCGCCGACATCGCTTCGATCAGGGTCAGGCCGAAGCCTTCATTGCGCGAGGTGAAGGCGTAGATCGTCAGCCGCTGGTACCAGCGCACGACATCCTCGATCGGCAGCTCGCCGGCGATGATGATGCGCGATTGCAGCCCGGCGGCCTCGATCTTCCGCTTCAGATCGTTGGCAAAGGCCAGCTGCTCCGGCACCACCGCGCCGACGATGACGCCGGTGAAGTCGGGATAGCGCGGCAGCAGCCTGCACATCGCCTCGACGAACACATCGCTGCCCTTCTGGGCGCGCACCCGTCCGAAGCAGCCGATCGCATAGCGCCCCGGCAATCCGCTTTCGGCGAAGACACTGGAGCGGTCAGCCGGCGGCGCGTAACGGTCGGTGTCGACGCCGTGCATCACCACGGTGGCGTCGCGCTTGAGATAGGAGGCCGACAGCGGGCTGGTGGCGATGATCGCATCCTGCTTGCCGATCAGCCAGCGCGTCAGCCAGGTGTGATGACGCTGCGCGGCTGACGTGAATAGCAGCTTCAACGGCCAGCCCAGCGCGCGCAGCAGGAGGCCGGCAATCATCTCGTCATTGCGCCGCGCGTGCCAGATCACAGGCCGCGCGCGCCGCCACAGCCGCATCAGATCGGCAAGTCCGATCGCGTCGATGCCATCAGGCCGATGCGAGCCGAGCCAGCCTGCGCGAAACATCTTGGCAAGCTTCGGCGCGACCATGCGATTGGTCGCGGTGACACCCGAATAGCGTCGGTGCAGATTGGGCACGATGAGCACGAGCTCGCCGGCAGGTGTGTTCTCGATCGGCACGCAAGTCTCCGTTTCGTGCCAGTTCCTATACGCAACATTAATCATAGTGGCCAGTTCGGCCGCGGCGAAACCCCCTCTTCACCGCACTCCCGCTAGCATCACCAGTTAAAGATATCGGGAGAGCTCTATCCATGACCGTGCTTGTGACCGGCGGTGCCGGCTATATCGGAAGTCACATGGTTCATGCGCTGGTCGATGCCGGCGAGAGCGTCGTCGTCGTCGACAATCTTTCCACCGGCTTCTCCGCGTTCCTGCCCGAAGGTGTTCCGTTGTTCATTGGCGATGCCGGCGACGAGAACCTCGTCGAGGGCGTGATCGCACAGCACGGCATCGACAGCATCATCCATTTCGCAGGCTCGGTCGTGGTGCCGGATTCGATGCGCGATCCGCTCGGCTACTACCGCAACAACACCATGACGACGCGCAGCCTGCTCAACGCCGCGGTGAAAGGCGGCGTCAGCCGCTTCATCTTCTCCTCGACCGCCGCCGTCTACGGCAATCCGGACCAGGTGCCGGTGCCGGAGATCGCGCCGACGCGCCCGCTGTCACCCTACGGCTCGTCGAAGCTGATGACCGAGATCATGCTGCACGATGTCGCCTCCGCCCACGGCATGAGCTACGTCGTGCTGCGCTATTTCAATGTCGCCGGCGCCGACCCGAAGGGCCGCGTCGGTCTCGCCACCATCGGTGCCACCCATCTGCTCAAGATCGCGGTCGAGGCCGCGACCGGCCAGCGCGCCAAGATCGACGTGTTCGGCACCGACTATCCGACCCAGGACGGCAGCTGCGTGCGCGACTTCATCCATGTCAGCGACCTCGTCGAGGCGCATCGCTCGGCGCTGTCCTATCTGCGCGGCGGCGGGCAATCGGTGACGATGAACTGCGGTTACGGCCGCGGTTATTCCGTGCTCGAGACCATCGAGGCGGTGCGCCGGGTCTCGATGCGCAATTTCGCGGTCGCCTATGCCGCGCGCAGGCCCGGCGACATCATGACCATGGTGGCCGACACCACCCGGATCCGCTCGCTGCTCGACTGGACCCCGCGCTACGACGATCTCGAGACCATCGCGAGCCACGCGCTGGCTTGGGAGGAGAAGCTGTTCCGGGAGCGCGGCGGCGCCGCGCGACAGGCAGAATCGGCCTAAAAATCAAGCCGTTATCAAGCCGTTATTGTGCTTGAAAAAGCCCCGCCAAGCGGGCAAGGAGGTCCGCAACCCTGATGGCCGGCGCTGCCCGCCGTCAATGGAACGCGGATGGCTCAGTTTCCAAAGAAAATTACCGACGATCCCTATGGCGCGGCGATCCTGATTCGCCGTCTGGTCACGGAACAGGGGATCACCTATTGGCGGCGCTATCTGACGGCGTTCGCCCTGATGGCCGTTGCGGCCGGCTCGACGGCCGGCGCCACTTACGTGCTCGGCCAGGTGATCAACCAGGCCTATGTCGACAAGAACATCCCCGGCATCGCGATGTTTGCCGGGGTCACCGTGGTGCTGCTGTTCATCAAGGGCGTGGCGACCTACGGCCACATGGTGATCCTGTCCAAGATCAGCAACGCCATCCTGGCGCGGAACCAGCGGCAATTGTTCGCCAAGCTGATGAGCGAAAGCATCGGCTTCTTCTCGCAGCGGCACTCGTCGGAATTCCTGGCGCGGCTCACCGCCGGCGCCAAGTCGATCACCGACGTGCTCAACATGCTGGTCAATGCGATCGGCCGCGACTTCCTGATGCTGATCAGCATGGTCGCCGTCATGGTCTGGCAGGACCCGCTGATGTCGTTCATCGGGCTCGTGGCGGTGCCGCCGGCGATGCTGGTGCTGCGCAAGCTGGTGAAGCGGATCAAGGGCCTCGCCTACAACCAGTTCACCGGCACTGCCGACATCATGGAGACGATGCAGGAATCGCTGCAGGGCATCCGCACCGTGAAGGCGTTCACGCTGGAAGGCGCCATGCAGGAGCGGATCGACGAGAACATCGCGATCGTCGAGCGTAACGCCAACAAGATGGCGCATGTCGCCAACCGCTCCAATCCGCTGATGGAGATGCTCGGCGGCTTCGCGGTCGCCGGCTGCCTGATGTATGGCGGCTACAGCGTGGTGGCGCTCGGCTCCACGCCGGGCCAGTTCTTCACGTTCCTGACCGCCTTCCTGATGGCGACCGAGCCGGCCAAG
>DASVOL010000766.1:0-1528 GCA_036383375.1 Bradyrhizobium sp.
CACACCGAGAAGCATGCCGACGGCGGCACGGCACAGAGCGCCACCGAGCGGACCGCCGCCGAATGAGCGAAGCTTCGCCGCGCCGGATCTGGCTGTGTGCTGACGATTATGGCTTGAGCGATGGCGTCAACCGCGCGATCCGCGATCTGATCGAGCGCGGCCGCCTCAATGCGACGTCGGTGATGATGGTGACGCCGGCAATCGGCCGCGAGGCGGCGGCTGCGCTTGCGGCCTCGGTGGCGAAGAGCCCGCGCTGCGCGATCGGGCTGCATGTGACGCTGACCGCGCCGTACCGGCCGCTGACGATGCATTTCCGTCCGCTCGACGGCGACATGTTCCTGCCGTTCCCAAAACTGTTGCGCGCCGGGCTGATGCACCGGCTCGACGCCGATCTGGTCCATGCCGAGGTGCTGGCGCAGCTCGACGCCTTCCACGATCTGTTCGGCCGCGCGCCCGATTTCGTCGACGGCCATCAGCACGCGCAGCTGTTTCCGCAGGTGCGCGACGGCTTCCTGCGCGCCGTGAAGGAGCGCGCGCCAGCCGCCTGGGTGCGACAGTGCGGACGCGAAGGTCCGCTGGCGCGCCAGCTGACGGCGCCGAAGGCTTTGGTGCTGAACGTGCTCAGCACCCAATTCCGGATCAAGGCCCAGCGATCGGGCCTGCGCTTCAATCCGGCCTTCGCCGGCGCCTATGATTTTTCGCGCGGCAGCGAGTTCGCCGCGCTGATGCAGGGCTTCCTCGACGGCTTGCCCGAGGACGGGCTCGTGATGTGCCATCCCGGTTTCGTCGATGAAACCCTGAAGAACCTCGACCCGTTGACGACGCAGCGCGAGACCGAGCATGCCTATCTCGTCGGCGAGGATTTCCCCGCGCTGCTGGCCCTGAATAAAGTTACACTGGCCTGAGAAGGTTCACAAAAAACCGCCGGTCGGATTGTCGCATACATAAATTTAATTCTGGCCCCCACTCCTTGCGCCACAAAGCCCGTCCTACATCAGCCGCGCGCCGATTCGATCGACGCGATGGAGAACGCCATGACACCGCAAGAACGCCAATTGATCGACGATCTCTTCGACCGGCTCGCCAAGCTGGAGAATGCCCCGCGCGACGGCGAGGCCATGTCCGCGATCATGCAGGGCCTGCGTAGCGCGCCGAATGCGGTTTACACGCTTGTGCAGACGGCGCTGGTGCAAGACGAGGCGCTGAAGCGCGCCCATGACCGGATCCAGGAGCTCGAGGCCGCGGTCGGCCAGCAACAGCCGGCACAGCAACAGGGCGGCGGCTTCCTCGATTCGATGCGCGATGCGATCTTCGGACAGGGCCAGCAGCAGCCGCACGGCTCGGTGCCGCCGGTGCGCCCGCCGGATGTTGGCGGCAGCCGCCCGGTCTGGAACTCGGGCCAGGCGATCCAGCAGGCGGGCGGCTATGGCCAGCCGCCGCAGCAATATGGTCAGCCCCAGTACAACCAGCCCTATGGCGGCCAGCAGCCCCCGCCCTTCGGCGGCGGCGCGCCCGGTGGCGGTGGCGG
>DASVOL010000767.1:0-2478 GCA_036383375.1 Bradyrhizobium sp.
GGAGCTGCATGATTTCCACATCCATCAGCTGCACTTCCAGCTGCTCGACTGGTCCGGCGTCGCCGTCAACGAGCCGTTCCTGCGCGATACCGTCAACGTCCCCTACTACAACGGCCGGATGCTGAAATATCCGAGCGTGCGCCTGCGCATGGATTTTCGCGATCCCAACATCGTCGGCACCTTCGTCTACCACTGCCACGTCCTCGAGCATGAGGACGGCGGCATGATGGGACGCATCAGGGTCGTGCCGCGAGACACCGCAAGTTCCACCAAGCCACTTAGTCTGCAAAAAGGAGAGCTTTAATGCGCGACAAGCACAGGTCACGTTGGCTGCAAGGTTGCCGCCTCACCCTCAGCGCGCTTGCGCTGGGCCAGTTCACCGCCGGCCCGGTGCTTGCGGAGGACTGGAATCATCACGGCGGACACGAGACACGGTCGCCGATCAAGCACGTGATCGTCATCATCGGTGAGAACCGCAGCTTCGACCACGTGTTCGCGACCTACGTGCCTGAACGGCGCGAGGAGAGCGTGTTCAATTTGCTCTCGCAGGGCATCGTCAAGCTCGATCACAACAAGAACGCGGTCCCCGGGCCGAACTTCGAGAAGGCGCATCAGCAGGCAGCGACCGATACCGGCCTGAACGATGCGTTCCTGCTGAGCCCGCCGAAGCAGAACTTCCCCAAGGATCAACTGCCGGCGCCGCTAGTCGGCGGCCCCAAGGTCTCCTACATCCCGAACAAATGCGGCAGCTCGCCGATCACCACCTGCGAGGCATCGCTCGTGCTTGCGCAGCAGTCGGAATCCGGCCTGCCGTCCGAGTACTACCAGTTCCTGCTGTCCGGCGGCACCGGTCAGAGCTCGCAGACCCCCGACCAGCGCATCACCAATGTCAGCGCGCTGCCGGCCGGTCCGTTCCAGCTCACCAACACCGATGCGATGCCCTACGACTCCTATTCGGCAAGCCCGGTGCATCGCTTCTACCAGATGTGGCAGCAGCTGAACTGCAACCACTCGGCGGCCAGCCGCGACAATCCGTCGGGCTGCGGCGGCAATCTGTTCGCCTGGGTCGAAGTCACCGTCGGCGCCGGCGCCAACGGTGCGGCGCAGCCCACCAACTTCTCCACGGACTATTCGCCGACGGCGACGACCACGGGCGAAGGCTCGACGGCGCTCGGCTTCTACAACGTGCAGAAGGGTGACGTGCCCTACTTCACCTCGCTCGCGCAGAAATATGCGATGAGCGACAACTTCCACCAGTCCGTCAACGGCGGCACCGGCGCCAACCACATCATGTTCGGTCACGCCGACATGCTCTACTTCAGCGACACCTACGGCAACGCCGCGGTGCCGCCGAACGGCACGCAGGTGTTCGGCGGAACGCCCGACGCCGGCATCGTCCATCAGATCGAGAATCCGAATCCGGCTTCCGGCACCAACAACTGGTACACCGAGGACGGCTACGGCGCCGGCGGCAATGGCGGCTTCCCGCCGCCCTTCCAGACCAGCCCGGTGTCCGGCGGCGGCTCCTACAGCGACTGCTCGGATCCGACCCAGCCCGGCGTCAAGCCGATCCTGGATTATCTGAAGGGGATCCACATCAACGCGAACTGCGAGCCGGGCCACTATTATCTCTTGAACAACTACAATCCCGGTTACTTCGGCAACGGCAAGAACGCCTACACCGACACCAACCCGTCCAACACGCCGTTCACGATCCCGCCGTCGACCCGCAAGAGCATCGGCGACAGCCTGAACGAGCGCAACATCTCCTGGAAGTATTACGGCGACCAGTGGAACAACTACGTCAACGATCCCTACCAGCTCAACTGGGGCGTGGCCGGTCCGACCGCCGACGAGTACTGCAACATCTGCAACCCATTCCAGTACGACACCTCGATCATGTCGCACCCGGACCAGGTCGCAGCCCATATCAAGGACTCGGTTGATCTCTACTCCGACCTCTCCAAGCACTCGCTGCCGGCGGTCTCCATCGTCAAGCCGAGCGGCTTTACCGACGGTCACCCGTCGTCCTCCAAGCTCAACCTGTTCGAAGGCTTCGCCAAGAAGATCGTCGACCAGGTCCAGGCCTCGGACTATGCGAAGGACACCGCGATCTTCATCACCTTCGATGAAGGCGGCGGCTACTTCGACTCCGGCTATGTGCAGCCGCTGGACTACTTCGGCGACGGCACGCGTATTCCGCTGATCGTGGTGTCGCCGTTCGCGCGGCACGGCCACATCTCGCATGAATATGCCGATCACGTCTCGATCATCAAATTCATCGAGCGGAATTGGCGCCTGGAGCCGATCACGAACCGCAGCCGCGACAACTTCCCGAACCCGGTTGCTGCGCCCGGCAATCCCTATGTTCCGGTCAACAGCCCGGCGCTCAGCGATCTGTTCGACTTCTTCGACTTCGACGGCGGCGGCCATCATCATGGTGACGGCGACGATCAAGGCGGCAACTGGAACCACTGA
>DASVOL010000768.1:0-4509 GCA_036383375.1 Bradyrhizobium sp.
GCGGTGTCCTTGCCGCCTTCGGGATGCACCAGCGGATCGACGGTGCCGTGGATCACCAGCGTCGGCGCCTTGACGCTGCGCAACCGCTCCTTGCGGCTGCCGGAGGCGAGGATGGCGCGGAGCTGGCGGCCGACGCCCTCCGGATTAAGGCCGCGCTCAAAGGTGCGCCGGGCGCGCTCGGGATCGAGCGCCTCATCCTCGGGGAACGAGCCGTTGCGCAGCACTTTCCAGGTCTGGCCGAAGCGGACGAAATACTCCTCCTTGCTCTTCGGCGGCGGCGCCATCAGCACCGCGGTCGCCTCGCGGGTCGGACCCGGTATCTTCGGATTGCCGGTGGTCGACATGATCGAGGTCAGCGAGAGGACGCGCTCGGGGAAGGTGATGGCAACCTCCTGCGCGATCATGCCGCCCATCGAGGCCCCGACCAGATGCGCCTTGCGGATGCCGAGCGCATCCATCAATCCGATCGTGTCGCGTGCCATGTCGGCCAGCCGGTACGGCGCTGCGACCGGAATCTTCAGGAAGCGCAGCTTGAGCAGCTCGAGCGCGGTCAGCCGCTTGCCGCCGCTCATCCGGGAGGACTTGCCGATATCCCTGTTGTCGAACCGGATCACGCGAAAACCGCGCGCGGCAAGCCGGCGACAAAATTCGTCGTCCCAATGGATCATCTGGGCGCCGAGGCCCATGATCAGAAGCAGCGGCTCCGCATTCGCATCGCCAAATATCTCGTAGCAGATGTCTATGCCGTTGGCGCGGGTGAGTTGCGGCAACTGATGGGCGAGCGTGGTCACGGGCGTCCTCTCCTGGGTTCGCGGTCAGGAAGCTGCATGCTGCCATGGATTGACGCAGCGCAGAAGAGCTTCGGCGTCGCTGGGCGCGTCGCGCAGTTGACCGATCAACGGCAACAGTGTCGTATGGCACAAACAAGTGGAAGCGCGACAAGCGCTCGAGATTGGTATGGAGGAGGGCCGCATGGCCGACAAGGGCAACGACCCTGCCGTGATCTGGCAGACGATGATTGGCGAGATGGAGAAGGGGTTCAACTCCTTCGGCAACCAGTTGATGAGCTCGCCTGAATTCTCGAAGGTGATGAATCAGGCCGGCAGTGCCGCGGCGGGCGCGCAGAAGCAGCTCGGCGAGATGATGGAGAAATATCTGCTGGCGATGAACCTGCCGAGTCGCGCGCAGCTCGTCGGCATGGCCGAGCGTCTGCAGTCGATGGAGGCCCAGCTCAACGAGATCAAGACGCTGCTGCAGCAGGTGCATCACAATTCGCTGGCGCCGGACGACGGCCATGGCGCAACGCCGCGGCCGCCGCGCACCAGGCGTCCGCCATCGGAGGGAGACGGCAAATGAATGCTCCCACCCCCACCCCCTTTGATTTCGCCTCGATCTCCGAACGGGTCCAGTCCGAGGTGCAGCGCGCGATCCAGCGCAGCATCAAGGGCGTCGAGTATTTCTCGAGCTCCGGCCCCGAACTCGGCTCGACGCCGAAGGACGTGCTGTATTCGCGCGGCACCATGAACCTCTATCATTACCGGTCGCAGGCCGACGAAGTCTATCGCGTGCCGGTTCTGATCGTGATGGCGACCACCAACCGCGGCTACATCCTCGACCTGGTGCCGGGCCAGAGCTTCATCGAATTCCTGCTCAAGCGCGGCTTCGACGTCTACATGCTGGACTGGACCGCGCCGAAGCCCGAGGAAAAATCGCTGCGCATGGAGGACTACGTCCTCGACTTCATCCCGGAATCGGTCCGCCGGGTGCAGCAGGATTCCGGCGAAAAGGACGTCTCCGTGATCGGCTATTGCTTCGGCGGCGTATTGTCGCTGCTCTATGGCTCGATCTTCAACGACGGGCCGATGAAGAATTTGATCTGCTTCACCACGCCGATCGATTTCCGCGAGATGAAGCTGTTCTCGAATTTCGCCGACCGCCGCTACTTCGACGTCGACCGCCTGATCGACAGCACCGGCAACATGCCGCCCGAACTGATCCTGCAATCGTTCGACATGTTGCGGCCGGCCGCGCGCGTCGTCGGCCAGATCCAGCTCTGGGACAACATCTGGAACGACGAGTTCGTCAAGTCGTACCGGATGTTCGACCGCTGGGCGACCGACACGCTGCCGCTCGCCGGCGAATATTTCCGCGCCATCACCAAGGATCTGATGTGGGACAACAAGCTCTACAACGACACCATGACGGTCGGCGGTCGTGCGGCGAAGCTTGCCGACATCAAGGTGCCGATCCTGCATGCGGTCGCCGAGCACGATCACATCGTGCCGTATGATGCGGCAAAGCACCTGATCACCAAGATCGGCTCCGAGGACAAGGAGGAGGTGATGCTGAAAGGCGGTCACGTCTCGCTGGTCGCCGGCGCCAATGCAATCAAGCGGCTGTGGCCGAAACTGGACTCCTGGTTGAGCAAGAGATCGACCTGAGAAGGGTCGACTAGAGAGATCGACATGACCGAACAACGTTCCTATCCGCGCCACGTCAAGACCGAGGCCGGCGACATCGAGTTCCGGCTGATGAAGCGGGCCGACGAGGCCGCGGTGCTGGCCTTCGCGCAAAAACTGCCGACGCATGATCTGCTGTTCCTGCCCCGCAACATCAGCCAGCCGAAGGTGCTGTCGGCCTGGATCAACGAGATCGAGCGCGGCGACATCACGAGCCTGCTCGCGGTCAAGGACGGCAAGGTGGTCGGCTGCGGCACCCTGGTGCGCGATCCGCATTCCTGGTCGCCGCATGTCGGCGAGATCCGGATGGTGGTGTCGCTCGACGTGCGCGGGCAGGGCGTCGGCCGGGCGCTGTCGCAGGAGACGTTCGCGATCGCCCTTGGCGCCGGGCTGGAGAAGTTCTCGGTGCAGATGACGGTCGACCAGCGGGCGGCGATCGCGCTGTTCGAAAGCCTCGGCTTCAAGGCGGAGGCATTGCTGCGCGACCATGTCCGCGACGTCGAGGGCAAGACCCACGATATCGTCGTGCTCGGGCACAACGTGGCGCAAGTCCGGGCACAGATGGAGGCGTACGGGGTGTCCGAGGCGGTTGGCGGTAATTAGAAACCGTAATCCGCCGGTTCGTTAGGCAATCTGCCGGATATTCATCCTGTTCACAGGTTCGTGATATCGCGCTGCAACATCGATGTTGCGACGCACCATGAATTGTGACACAACAGCCTTGCCCCGGGCCAAACCGGACGGGGTGAGCCCATAGCTCAAACCTGAGGATGGAGAGACCCCAATGACCACCGAAACCAATTCCGTGCTGAACAGCGTCAAGGAAGCCTTCGCGCCCGTCACCGAGGCGTTCACCAAGCTCCAGAACATGGAAGTTCCGGAAGCCGCCCGTGAGTTCGTGAAGAAGCAGGCCGAGGCCGCCAAGACCCGCGCAGCCGATGCGTATGCCGGCTCCGAGAAGGTGACCAACGTGATCGAGACCGCCGTTGCCGGTTCGGTGACCGAAGCCGCCAAGATCAGCCGCAACATCCAGCAGGCGATCTACCAGGACGCCGAGGCGTTCTTCGCCGGCATCGACAAGCTCGCTTCCGCCAAGTCGCTGAGCGAAGCTGCCCAGATCCAGTCGGACCTGGTCCGTGCGCGCGGCGAACTGTTCGTCTCGCGGGCGAAGGCCACCACCGAGTATCTCGGCAAGCTCGTCGCCGACGGTGCGAAGACCGCGCAGGACAACTTCTCGAAGGTCTACAGCAAGACCGCCTGATCGCGCTGCGACCAACTGTCCAATTCGAAGGCTCGCTCCGGCGGGCCTTCTTTTTTGCCCGCTTAGACGTCATCCTGAGGTGCGAGCGAAGCGAGCCTCGAAGGATGGAAGCGAGTGACCGTGCTTGTGGCCATCCTTCGAGGCGCGCAAAGCGCGCACCTCCAGCGACAAAGGCAGAGCCTTTGCGCGGGGATGACGCCTTTACGCATGGCGTCTAGGTAGACTAGCGTTTCATCGAAGGTCCCCCATGACCCTTCCCGCCGCCCTCATCGCAACGCCCGTCGATGCCGAACGCGCCGCCGAGCTGCGGCGCGTGAAATGGCTGGCGACCGGCGTGCTGGCGGCCACCCTCGTCATCTTCATCGCATCGAAGGCGCTGCTGGGAGTGCATCCCGCCTTCGGCTTCATCGCGGCATTTGCCGAGGCCGCGACCATCGGCGGGCTCGCCGACTGGTACGCCGTCGTCGCCCTGTTCAAGCGGCCGCTGGGGCTGCCGATCCCGCACACCGCGATCATCCAGAGCAATCAGGAGCGTATCGCCGAGAAGCTCGGCGAGTTCATCGAGAACAATTTTCTGGAATCCGGCCCCGTCGAGGCCAAGCTGCGCGAGATCGATTTCGGCAGCTTCATCGCCGACTGGCTGCGCGACCGCAAACGTTCGGAGGATCTCGCCCGCTTCGTGCTGCGGATGTTGCCCGAAGCGTTTGCGGCGACCGAGAGCTCGGGGCTGATGCAATTCATCAGCCGCCGCGTCACGACCCAGGTGCTTTCGATCGATCTCGCGCCGCT
>DASVOL010000769.1:0-2035 GCA_036383375.1 Bradyrhizobium sp.
GAGGCGATCGAATTCGTGCTGCAGGATGATCGTGATCTCCTCGGGATATTGCTCGATCAGGGCGGCGGGCAGCTTCACGCCATCGGCTCGGGTGGCGAAGGTGATGTTGACCGGCCGATCCTCTGCTGCTTGGCGGAGCAACGCGGTCATTTCGATCCGCTTCTGCACGGTGTTGCAGGGCTCGACGCCGGCGTGCGCCGGCAACGAGGCCATGACCAGGAACAGCACTCCAGCAATTCGTCCGCGCCGGCGCCACATCCGCCTTCTCCATATCGCTACAAGGCTTCAGTGGTCGCAGGTCGCGCTGGGGTTCAAGTCGCCGGTCGCTTGACGTCCGTGACCAGCTCGACCTTGCCGTCGGTCAGCCGATAGACCGCGCCGACGATCCGGAGCTTGCCCTGATCGACCGCGGCGCTGAGGATCGGCGTCGCCGTCTTGAGCTTCGCGACATTGTCGATGACGTTTTGCTTGATGGCGTTGGCGAGCCGGTCGCCTGGCTTGCCCTCGGTCGCCTTCACCGCCGGCGCGATCGCAGTGACGAGCGAGGGCAAATGGCCGGGCAGGGTGGTGTTGTCCTTCAGCGACTTGATCGCGGCGTCGACCGCCCCGCAGCTGTCGTGGCCGAGCACCATGAACAGCGGCACGCCGAGCACCGCCGACGCATATTCCAGGCTCGCGATCATCTCGTCGCTGGCGAAATTGCCGGCGACGCGGCAGACGAACAGGTCGCCGCGGCCGGTGTCGAAGGCGTATTCCGGCGCGATGCGGGAGTCCGCGCAACTCAGGATACCGGCGAACGGGTTCTGTCCGCCGGCCAGCGCCTCGCGCTCGTGCTTGAAATCATGCCGCCGCGAAACGCCTTCGACATAACGGAGATTGCCCTTCACCAGCCGGTCGAGCGCGGCGTCCGGCGGCAGCACGTTCTGCGGCTTCGGCGGCGGTTTTGTCTCCTTGGCCGTTACTTGCGGCGCAAGGGCGAGGCTGGCCGCGGTGCACGCCGCGGCGGCGAGGAAGAAGCGTCGGGAAGTCTGGCTGGGAGGAGTGATTTCGCAGTGCTGGCACATCAAGGTTCTCCGTGAACAAAGACCGCATCCGCGCGATATTTGTAGGTCATGCGCAGCGCCGTCGCAACGAGGCGCATGCGTAGGCTGGTGGGCGCCACGTCCACAACTGTCGTCCCTGCGAAAGCAGGGACCCATACGCCGCGGCGGATGTCGTGGAGGGACTCGTCGTTCCAGCATAGTTTAACGATGACCATCGATGGTTATGGGTCCCTGCTTTCGCAGGGACGACACCGAGTGTGTTGAACGGCCTGCGAGCCACACTTCGGCATGCAAACGCCAAACGGAATTGCAGGATCAGCTGGTTGCTGAGTTGCTCAATGGGCAAGTCGGCGGGCATTCAATAATCAATCGGTTATTAGTGTGTCGCTGCGGCCGATGTCGCGCCAAGCGACTGAAATAGAACGGTTAGGCTTCCACCTGGCTTTCCTCAACTTCTCGCTTGACCAATCCATAGCTCGATGGTTATATGTTAATCCATAACCAGCGGGCTATTGATCCGATGCCGGACGCTCACGACGTACTGTTTCGAACCCTCGCGGACCCGACCCGCCGGGCGATCTTCGAGCGCCTGTGCCGCGAGGGCGAGCAGACCGTCGGTGCGCTGACGGCGCGGGCAAAGATCTCGCAGCCGGCGGTGTCAAAACATCTCGGCGTGCTGAAGCAGGCCGGGCTGGTGCGCGATCGCCATGAAGGAAGGCAGACGCACTACAGCGCGCAGCTCGGCGCGCTGGCGCCGCTGATCGACTGGACCAGCCAGATGGCAGGCTTCTGGCAGAACCGGTTTGACCACCTCGAAGATCTTCTCAAAAGGATGGACCAATGAACAAGACCCCCCCTGAGACGCGCTCCGCCATCGTGGAGCGCGAATTTCCCCATCCGCCGGAAAAGCTCTGGCGCGCGCTGACGCAACCGCATCTGATGGAGGAGTGGCTGATGAAGAACGACTTCAAGCCCGAGGTCGGGCACAGCTT
>DASVOL010000770.1:0-2553 GCA_036383375.1 Bradyrhizobium sp.
GTGCTGGACGGCGAGGTAATAGGCCGTGGCAATGCCGACGATGCCCGCACCGACCACCAGGATTTCGACGTCATTGGTCTTCACACATATTCTCCTGCGGCCCGCAACGTGGCCTGCGACGATTCAAACCGTCTCATGGCAATCAGGCAGGATGCCCTTCGCCCGCATCGCGCACCGCCTGGCGCTGCGCCGAGCGCAGCGTCTTCTGCGTCTCCTCGATGTGATCGCGCAGCAGGCGAACGGCCTTCTTGACCTCGCCGTCACGGCAGAATTCGAGCAGCCGGTAATGCTCGCGCTGCGGACGCTCCTTGCCGGTCGCCTGCGACACCAACGCCCGCGTGAAGCGGCCGACGTGGCCGTAATTCGCCTCGATCATGCCGAGCAGGCGCGGCCGGTTGCACGGCGCGTAGAGCGTGGCGTGGAATTTCCAGTTGAAGGCGCCCCATTGCGCCGGATCGGGTTCGGCGTCATAGGCGCGGAGGATTTTCGTCGCCGCCTCGAGATCGATCTCACCCATGGCGGGGATCGCCAATCGCAACGCGTGGCATTCGAGCGCGATGCGGATCTCGAGCAGCTCGATCACCTCGTCGATCGACAGGTCCGAAACCACCGCGCCGCGGTTGGGCAGGAAGGTGACAAAGCCTTCGGCCTCAAGCTGGCGCAGCGCCTCGCGCACCGGGATGCGGCTGGTGCCGAACCGCGCAGCGAGCTCGTCCTGACGGAGCTGCAATCCGGGCGCGAGCTCGCCCGAGCTGATCGCGGCCCGCAGCGCCTCACGCACGGCGTCAGGCGCGGAACCGTGAGGTCCGGTCCCTCGATGGGTTGCGGCGGTTGCAGGTTCCATCCGGTATCTCTCTCGCTGGCGCCAAGCCACGGTATCCGATTTGGCCATGATTATATAAAATCAGATTGCTGATTATGCAATCATGTGTATAAAATCTTTGCCGATCGTATCCAATCCTGTCGGCGCTCGCGAGCACCTGATGAATAAAGCACTCAAGCAATTGACTTACCTGGCTTTTCTTGCGGCGACGATAGCAGCCCCGGCGCAGGCTCAATCGCCCGGCGGCACGCTGGCCAAGATCCGCGACACGGGCGAAATCCGGCTCGGGCACCGCGACGTCTCGGTCCCGTTCTCCTATCTCGACGACAACCAGAAGCCGGTCGGCTTCGCGATGGACCTCTGCGCGCGGATCGTCGACGCGGTGAAGACCGAACTCAAGCTGCCGGCGCTGCAGACCAAACTGCAGCCGATCCAGCTCTCCACCCAAATACCGCTGATCGAGAACGGCACCATTGACATCGTCTGCGGTCCCGCGACCAACACGCTGGAGCGGCAGAAAGTCGTCGCCTTCAGCACCACGATCTTCGTGTCGAGCATCCGCGCGGTGGTGCAGAAGGATGCGCCGATCAAGACCTTCGAGGATCTCGGCGGAAGGCCGGTCTCGCTGACCTCAGGCTCGACCTCGATCGGACTGTTGAGCGCGCGCGCCCAGGCGAAGAACTTTCAGACCAAGAACATCCTGACCCCGGATCATGCCGCATCATTCCTCGCGCTGACCACCTCGCGCAGCGATGCCTTCGTGATGGACGACATTCTGCTCGCCAGCCTGATCGCGGGCAGCACCAATCCGTCGGACTGGCGCATCATCGACGACAGCCTGCGCACCGAGCCCTATGGTCTGATCATCCGCAAGGGCGATCCGGAGTTCAAGGCGCTGGTCGACCGAACGCTGGTCGCCATGATGAAGAGCAATGAATTCCAGGAGCTCTACGCCAAATGGTTCACGCGGCCGATCCCGCCGAAGAACGTCAACCTGAATTTCCCGATGACGGCGCCGCTGAAGGACGCCGTCGCCAATCCGAACGACAAGGGCGTGTGACCGGCAATCGCCGGATCGACAGCTTCGCACTCTTCCGGATCATGCCCTAGAAATCGACCGTCATGGAAAGCCACAGCGTCCGCGGCATGCCACTGATCACGTAGCCGGTTGGATTGCCGATCCAGTAGTGCTTGTCGAACAGATTGGTCAGCGACGCCCTGAACGTGGTCGGGCGCCCCGCGAGGGTCGTCGCGTAGCGCGCCCCGATGTCGAAGGTCGCCCAGGCGGGGACGCTCTGGACGTTGTCGGCGCTGACATAGGCCCGGCTGGTGTAGATGGCGCGCGCGGTCGCGGTGAGGCCGGGCACGAAGGGCGTGTCCCACTCGACGCCGAAATTGCCCTGCAGGTCGGGCGCGCCGATCGCGCGATTGCCGTCGTAGAGATGGCCCTGTGTCTGGGTGAGCCGGGCATCGAGCCAGGTCACGCCGCCGAGCACGCGGACGCCGGGCGCGACCTCGCCAAATGTATTGAGCTCAACGCCGCGGTTTCTCTGTTCGCCATCGAGGCTGTAGATCTTGGTGATGGGATCGATCACACCGCTCGGCAGGCTGATCTGGAACGCCGAAAGGCTGGCGCCGAAGCCTCCGAGATCGAGCTTGGTGCCGACTTCGACCTGCCGGGTCTTGAACGGCGCGAACACCGCATTGGTGTTCGCCGCGCCGGAAGGCGG
>DASVOL010000771.1:0-5292 GCA_036383375.1 Bradyrhizobium sp.
GCTCAAGCTCCACGGCATCGTCGAGGCGCTCAGCATCGACAAGCTCGTGCTGGTCGGCGACCGCCAGCAGCTCTCCTCGATCGACGCCGGCAAGTCCTTCGCCATGATCCAGGCCGCCGGCGGCACGATGGCCCGGATGGACGAGAATATCCGCCAGCGCACCGACACGCTGCGCACCGTCGCCGCGCTCGCCAATGTCGGCAAGGCGGGCGAGGCGATGAAGGTGCTGGGCGATAACGTCCACGAAAACGCGAACCCGCCAGATGCGGCCGCCGAGATGTGGCTGGCGCTTTCGGCCGAGGACCGCGCCGCGACCCAGATGTTCGCCTCCGGCCGGGAATCGCGCGCGATCATCAACCGGCGCATTCAGGATGGCCTCGCCGCCGAAGGCACCGTGCGGGGCGAGGGCATCCACCTCATTGTCTATGACCGGGTGAATCTGACCCGCGAGGAGTTGCGCTACGCCGCCAGCTATCGGCCCGGCCTCACCCTCGATGTCGGTCGCGGCGGCGCGCAGGACGTGGGTCTCGCCCAAGGGCGGTACGACGTGGCGAAGGTGCTGCCCTCGGGCAAGGTCGAACTCAGCGACGGGCGGCGCAAGATCCGCTTCGATCCGCAGCGGCTGTCGCCGACGGAAAAGCGCGACAGGCTCGAGCTCACCGAGAAGAAGGATCTGCATATCCGCGAGGGCGATCGCATTCGCTGGACCGCGAACGACAAGCCGCGCGACCTGCATAATGCCGCGCTCGCCCGCATTATCTCGGCCGACGCCAGCGGCGTCACCGTCGAAACGGCGGGCAATCAGACGCTGAGGCTCGCGCCGGGCGATCCGATGCTGTCGCGTCTCGACCTTGCCTACGCGCTCAACATGCACATGGCGCAGGGCATCACCACCGACAGGGCGATCACCGTCATGTCGTCGCAAGAACGCAATCTATCGAACCAGCGCCTGTTCAATGTCGGCGTGACCCGCGTGCGCGACGAACTCACCATGATCGTGGACGACAAGGAGAAGCTCGAGCGCCAGCTCGATCACAATGCCGGCAACAAGACCTCGGCGCTGGAGACGGTCGGCCGCCTCGAGATCGATGGAAAGAAGGGCGGCGCCAAGCCGGAAAAGTTCGATCCCGGCCCGATCGACGGGATCAACCTTGCGGATCAGCCGGACATCCTCGCCGATCTTCCCCCCATTCCGGACGGGCCGCTCGAGCCCGCAGCGCCGATCAAGGGCGACGGTCTGAAGGCGCCCCCGGACCTCAAGCCCGAAAAGGCGGACCTGCTGCCACCGCTGCCCGAGCGCAGCCTTGGCCTCGACCTGTGACGACGAATGGCCGGCATGGTGCCGGCATTGATGAAGGAGAACGACGATGGCGTGGGATTTTGATGAAGGCGGCAAGTTCGGCAGCGAAAAGGCGGCAGAGGACTACGCCCGGCGCAACGGCCTGAGCAACGCCGACTTCCGGACGCGGCGGAAGGGCGACCGGGTCGAGTTGGAGATCCGCCGCTCGGCAATCGACGGCCGCCAACTGCGCGACAGTAACGAAGGCCGCAAGGATGGCTGGTTCTGATCGTCTTCGAAACGGGAGGGACTGGATGGACTATCTCGATGAGGCCAGGGAGCGCGAGCGGCAGGCGATCGCAGCTATCAGCGCCGCGAACGAGGCGGCCGACAACGCGGCGGTAGATGCGATGCTGTCGCTCCTGTCAGCGCAGGAGGAGGAGGTTGTCCGTTTTCGCTACGGGCTTGGCAGGCCCCGGCTTAAGACCGTGCGCGAAGTCGGCGAAATCATGGGCCTCTCCCGTCAGCGCGTCTCGCAGATCGAGCACAAGGCCCGGCGCAGGTTGAGCTGGTTTGTCCGCACAGTTGGTCCGATCGGCAGTCCCGCCGTCGATCGCTACGTGATCGAAAAGCGTGAACGGCGGACCGAAGCGGAACGCCTCAGACGTGTACAAGCGGAAGAACAAAATGCGAGAAAGGCGCAGCGACGGCAGGAAAAGGCTGTCCGGGACGACGTGCGTCGCGCCAAGGCCAGAGCGCGAGCATGGCAGCGCAGTGTCGGCCAGGCCACCGGTGAGCGCGATCGGGGGGCAAGGGCAAAGGCTTTGCTAGTCGACCGCATCGCGACGATCGAAGGACGCGGATGGTTCGCCCGAACCATATTACCGCATGATTCCGTCCTCACGCGGTTGCGGGCAGAGCTTGTCGACTTGGAGGTGAAGATCCGCCGGGCAGATGCTGAAATTGACAGGCTTCTCACTTCGCCACCGCCGCAGACACTGTGTTCCACGCCGCCCAAATAAGATGCCATCAATGACACTCTACCAGATCTTTCTAGGTAAAGTGTCATTGATGACAATCATTCGACGAGGGAAGGTGCGTCGTTGATGCCTGGACCAGGCAGGCATGTTAGCGAGGGGGTCCGCCATAACGACGAGAATCGCCACCTGAATGCCGCACCATATCTTTTATTCCTGGCAAAGCGACACGGATAACCGGATCGGTCGCGGCTTGATCCAGTGGGCGCTGGACCGCGCCATACGCACCGTCAATGGGGACGCCGACGTCGATCCTGCCGATCGTGAGCTTCGCGCCGATCGCGACACGGTGGATGTGCCTGGGATGCCGCCGCTCGCGGACACCATTTTCGGCAAGATCGACAGGGCAGTCGCTTTCCTGTCCGACCTCACCCACGTTGCCACGCGCGCCAAGGGCCAGCTCTCGCCCAATCCCAATGTCCTGCTCGAACATGGCTGGGCGCTGAAATCGCGCGGGTGGGGCAGGATGATCGGCGTCATGAACACGGCGATGGGCCATCCCGACGAGCATCCGCTTCCGTTCGACCTCACCCATTTCAAACGGCCGATCCTCTTTCACTGCCCGGCCGACGCGACCGACGAGGAGCGCCAAGCGGCACGGGCAGGGCTTCAGAAGGACCTGGAGAGCGCCCTTCGCCTGATCCTTGACGACGAGGTTCTTATGACGGCTGCGCCGCCGGCCGAGCCTCATCCCCACGACGTCGAGCTGTTGCAGCGTTACCGTCTGCAGATCCCAGAGTTGCTGCGCCAATTCCTGCGCGAGCATAATTTCGGAACGCCCTACCCGCGCAAGGCGCTCGACCCGCTCGATGATATGGCAGCCACCTGGGCGGGCGCTGCCTTCGATTTCGAGGACCCCGCGCTACAGGAGGCCGCCATGGCACTTCGCGCGGCGAATGCCGCCCTTATGGAGCTGGTCTATGAGCGCATCCATGTGATGGATCGCAACCCCAACATGGCCTGGCCGAAAACCGACTATGATGTGCGGCACGGCATGCAACAGAGCACCTTGGACGCGATCCGCGAACTCAATGCGCGCGCAGGAACCCTGATTGGGGCGATCGATGCTTTCGAGAAGGTAGGACGCTCGCGGATTCGCGTGGCGCCGCCGGCCCAGGCGACGGCGCAGGTCGATCCTCGATGGGAAGCGGCGCGAAATGCCATTTCGGAGCTGGCGGCGGACCGGGTGCGAGGAGGGCTTCCCGAGATCGTCGCCATGCCCAGCATGACGCTGCGCATCGTGCCGCTGGCTGCGATGGATCGGCCCGCTCTCGATCCCAAGACCGTCCTTGCGGCTGCGGTGCGCTTTCCGCCGGACAGCCAGGTCCGGGTTCAGTCGGATTCGGATGAACGCCAGTGGTGGAGCTACGGGCTGCCGCTCATCCAGACCGAGAATAACCCGGAGACACGGTGGCGCACGCGCCTGGTCCGCCCCGGCCTGATCGAATTCGAAGCGATGATCGGCGCGCGGATCGATGATGATCCTGAAATCCTCTTGAATGGTCGGGAGCTGGAAGCATCGATCGTTGCACATCTCGAGCGGCTCGCCGGCATTCTCTCAGACGTAGGGCTAACCGGACCCGGCGTCGTTGCCATCGCGTTGCGCGGGGTAGAGGATATCGAGCTGACGCGCGCGCGCGGCGGCGGCCGCAGGATCCGCAAGCCGGAGCTCTTCCTGCCGGATCTTCAGGTCACCGATCTTGCCGCGCCGATGCAGCCGCAGTTGCAGGAGCAGTTCAATATCCTGTGGCAGGCGTCGGGCTGGGCCGACGGCTCGCCGTCGTTCGGCTGACCGGGCGCGCCATGGAGCTCAAACCCCCGTCACCGGAAGAGGGAGATGCCGGTCTTCAGGCGTTTCGTGAGGCGGCGAAGCGCTACGAGGACACGTTGCGCAGCCGGATGTCCCGCGAATTCTACCGCAAGGATCTCGCGAAATGGCAAAAGCTATACGCGACGCTCGCTGGCAAGCGAGATGCGGGCTCGCCGGCGGACGTCCATTTCACGCGGCTATCGGCGCTGTGCGGCGAACTGCTGAGCGAGTACGGTCCGGAGGCGCCGGCCAAGAAGCGCGTGCCCAAGGCGGTGACGCTAGTCGCATTGACCTATCCCGACTTCCCCGACGAGCTCACTCATCGTATTCACTTCCTCGAAGGGCCGGGAATCCGGCGGCAGCGTGCCGTTGAGCTTTCGGTCCACGCGCCGGGCGTCTCGCGGCAGACCTCGGCGCGCGGGCGCGTCCTGCTTTCGATCGGGGTGGGGCAGGATCAGGTCCGCCTTTTTGAGCGTATCGTCGAGGCGATCGGCGATCTTGCCATGGCTGATTACGCGGCCGCGGGCTTCGACATCGGCTATGTGATGCGGCCGGAAGGGATCGCCCAAGGACAATACTGGGAGCCCAATCCACTCGATCCGGCCCTGCCGATTTCCCGCGTGTGGGAGGATAATCAACGGGCCCGGGGTTACGGGTTGCAGGCGCGCTTGCTCGGCGATCAATGGCGCGGCGCTGACGGGACCGGTCTCCCGGACGATCTCCCCGATCTCGATGGCGGTCCCTGGGATCCCGATCCGCACTGGCAGCGCGTCCTTGAACTGACTGAAGCCGACCGGCTCGTGGAGGCACTCGCGCTGGTTGATGCGGTGCCCGGTCGGGATCGTGAGCCGCTTTTCGACGAAGTCATCTACCTCAGGTTTCTGACAGGATCGCCGCTGCGCGCGCAGGATATTCGCGTGCTGGCGCGCAAACATGCGGGATCGTCGCTGATCGCGGGGCGGCTTCTGGAGGAATTCGAGGCATTCCTCGCTCACCTCGATGCGCAATTCGCGCTGGAGCCGCCGGTCCTGGAGGAGATGATCAGGCTTCGACCGGATTTCGGGTCGACCATGATGCCGCCCATGCCGCCCCCTTCGGACTGGGCGGCCTATCGGCGCCATATGGCTCAGTTCACGAACCATGGTGCACGGCGCGGCCGGATCTTC
>DASVOL010000772.1:0-2453 GCA_036383375.1 Bradyrhizobium sp.
GTCGGCACGCCGCGGCTGCTGCTCAATTCGGTGTCGGGAAAATTCCCGAACGGCCTCGCCAATTCGTCGGGCCTGGTCGGCAAGAACCTGATGTTCCACCCCTACGCGCAGGTCTACGGCTACGTGAAGGAGCCGACCGACTCTAACCGCGCGCCGCCGACCTGCCTGTGGAGCAAGGAGTTTTATGACACCGACCTGTCGCGCGGCTTCGTCCGCGGTTACGGCATCCAGTTCGGCCGCGGTGCCGGGCCGGTGTTCGAGGCGGTCGCAAGCGAGCAGAAGGGCATCCTGCCCTGGGGTAGGGATCATCACCGCGTGTTCCGCAAGCTCAACGGTCATCGCCTCGCGGTGTCGGCGATCTGCGAGGATCTGCCGGAGGAGCACAACCGCGTCACGCTCGATCCGGTCCTGAAGGACAGCCACGGCATCCCGGCGCCGAAGATCCACTACACGATCAGCGCCAACAGCCGGAAGATGATGGACCACGGCCTGGCGCGCGGCCGCGAGATCCTCGAAGCCGCCGGCGCCACCGACATCTGCGTCAACGATCCGATTCCGTGGGGCGGCTGGCATCTGCTCGGCACCGCGCGGATGGGCACCGATCCCGCACGGTCCGTGGTCAACGAATGGGGCCGTTCGCACGACGTGAAGAACCTCTTCATCGTCGACGGCAGCATCTTCGTCACCTCGGGCGGCGTGAATCCGACCTCCACCATCCAGGCCCTCGCGCTCTACATCGCCGACCAGATGAAGCAGCGCCTCGCCAATCTGTTCGACTGAGACCGTCAGAGACCGACATGTCCGATAGCAAACAACTGACCCCAGCCCAGCGCGCCGATCTGCGCTCCGTCGCCGCGATGATCGTTCCCGAAAGCGCCGAGTACAAGGTGCCGGGAGCCGATGATGCCGTGATCCAGGCCGACATGCTGGCAACGCTCGGCCGCGACGCCGCGCTGGTCGCGCAGGCGCTGGATCATCTGGCGCAGCTTGCGGGCAAGCCGCTCGCCGAGCTCGATGAGGCCAGGCGTGATGCGGTGGCGTTGGAGTTTCGCAGCCGCGGCGGTGCTGCCGCAGCCACGCTCGTTCGCGTCGTGCTGCAATGCTACTACCGCGACGATCGCGTGCTGCGCTCGCTAGGGCTCGAGCTGCGTGCGCCGTTCCCGAAAGGCCATGTGCTGCCGGACGGCGACTGGTCGCTGCTCGATCCGGTCAAGGCGCGCGGCGGCACGCTGCGCGGGCGACCTAGCCGATCGGGCAGGTGAGGGCGTAACCACTTGCGGCAGCGGGAGCCGGTCACCATCTGAGGAGACCAAAGGACTCTCGCCATGCTGGATTTTACCTCAGATACCGCCGGTGACACGCCGTCACCGCGAACGGCTGATGCTGCCCAAGTCGCATCTCAAGCCGATGACCGGGCGTTGCTGGATGCCTATTCCAACGCCGTGATCGACGTCACCGAGCGCGTCGGTCCCGCCGTCGTCCGGGTCGAAACCGGGCCGAAGGTGCGTAACGCGCGCGAGCGCGGCGGGCTCGGCTCGGGCATCGTGATCTCGCCCGACGGCCTCGTGCTGACCAACAGCCATGTGGTCGGATCGTCGAAGGAGATCCGCCTGCGCGACACCGAGGGCTTCGACACCGATGCCCATGTGCTCGGCGTCGATCCCGACACCGATCTGGCGCTGCTGCGGGCCGACGGCGCGCGCGATCTGGCCTATGCCTCGCTCGGCAACTCCAAGACCTTGCGGCGCGGCCAGCTCGTGGTCGCGATCGGCAATCCGCTCGGGTTCGAATCGACGGTCACCGCCGGCGTGGTGTCGGCGCTGGGCCGCTCGATCCGCTCGGTCAGCGGGCGCACCATCGAGGACGTGATCCAGACCGACGCCGCGCTCAACCCGGGCAATTCCGGCGGGCCGCTGGTGTCGTCGAAGGGCGAGGTGATCGGGATCAACACCGCGATCATCAACGGTGCGCAAGGCATCTGCTTTGCGGTCGCCAGCAACACCGCGCAGTTCGTGCTGTCGGAGATCATCCGCCACGGCTATGTCCGCCGCGCCTATATCGGCGTCGCCGGCCAGACCGCGCCGGTGCCGCGACGGCATGCGGTGCTCGCCGGCGTCGAAAACAAGATGGGCGCGCTGTTGATGCAGATCGAGCCGGACAGCCCGGCCGCACGCGCCAGCCTGCTGCCCGGCGACGTCGTGATCAAGCTCGACGGCGTCGAGATCCACGGTGTCGACGACCTGATCCGCGCGCTCGATCACAGCCGGATCGACCGCAGTTTGTCGATGGACGTACTCCGCCTCGGCCGCCTACGCGCGATCGACATCCACCCGATCGGACGCAAGCCGGCGAAGCAGTAAGCGATGCTGTATCCGCATGCGAGCTGCACCCTCTCCCCTTGTGGGAGAGGGTGGTTTCGCTGCGGAAGCAGCGAAGCCGGGTGAGGGGTCTCT
>DASVOL010000773.1:0-19610 GCA_036383375.1 Bradyrhizobium sp.
CCGCGGCTTCCTGAAATCGGCGATCTCCGGCCGCGACAGCGATCCCAAGAGCAAGACCAAGACCACCGATTTCGACGTCGATCTGAAGCTCGGCGCGGTGGCCGGGTTCAACGGCGAAGCGCTGCGCGGCGTCGATGCCAAAATCTCGCGCCGCAACGGGTTCTTCAAGGCGTTCACGCTGAGCGGCAGGGTCGGCCGCGACACCCCCGTCAGCGTCGACATGCGCGGACGCCAGCAGGGCCGCGAGGTGATCTACCTGCAGACAGGCGACGCCGGCGCGTTCCTGCGCTTCATCGACACCTATTCGAAGGTGGTCGGCGGCCAACTCACGCTGGCGATGGAGCCGCCGATTCCCGAGCCGAGCCCGAGGGAAGGACTCATCAACATCACCGGCTTCTCGGTGAAGGGCGAAACCCAACTCGACCGCGCCGTCGCCGGCGGGCCGGTCAGCACCCAGAACGGCATCGGGTTCGACGCGCTGCGCGCCGAGTTCACGCGCCAGAGTGGCCAGCTGTCGATCCGCAACGGCGTGGTCAAGGGACCGAGCATCGGCGCGACCATCGAAGGCAGCATCGACTATGTCGGCAACCAGGTGCGGATGAACGGCACCTTCATTCCGATGTACGGCTTGAACAACATGTTCGGCCAGATCCCGTTCTTCGGGATTTTCCTCGGCGCCGGCAGCAATGAAGGTCTGATCGGCGTCACCTATGAAGTGGTCGGCACGCCCAGCCAGCCAGTGCTGCGCGTCAACCCGATCTCGGCGCTGGCGCCCGGCCTGACGCGCAAGATCTTCGAGTTCAAGCAGTACGGCCCGAACGATCTGCCGACGACGAACAATTAGCGCGTCGGCACATTCTGCGGCCGCCGAAGCCCCGGACGAGATTGCCGGGCATGACCACTGATCATCCATCGTGACGATGCGAGACGCCGCAGTGGACATGCGGTCGATTGTCGCACGCCCGTAACAGTCCGCCCGCAGATTGCGCGCGCGGCCGTCGACATGGCGCGCGGCTACCTGCCCCTCGTTTTCTGAGAAAATCTTACATTGGGAGAAAAGCAATGATCGCCAAAGGATTGCGTCCGCCTGTGGGGCTTCCGCTGTCTCGGCCGGTTTTTGCGTTGACGCTGCTCGCCTCCACGGCGCTCGCCAGCAGTCTTGCGCACGCCGACGGCGACGACGTTCATTTCCGGCCGGGTCATCTGTTGCTGAGCCGCGCGGTGTTCGTCGACAATGCCGTCACCATCACGCCCGGCGTGACCCAATTGCCGCCGAACTGCGTGTCGCCCAATTGCGTGACCGCCACGGCCGACGGCACCTATCCTACGGTGTTCAACAACGACGGCGTCGACGGCTCGTTCGGCCTGACCGCGAAGATCCTGCTCGACGAGCTGCGTCTCGACGGCAGGCACGTGCAGTCGCTCGAGGTGCCGAACAGCACCCAGCGCGGCATCTCCCAGAACAAGGACCAGATGGTCACCAGCTTCTCGTCGAAATCCGAGCTGGCGCTCAATCTGTCGCTGGATCACCGCAGCGTGACCTTCATGGGTTATCTCGCTCCGATCGGCACCATCGACGTGTCGAACTCCAATACGCCTGACGTCATCGACCCGACCAATCCGGTGCCCGGCACCTATTATCGCCTGGTCGCCGAGGTCGACGAGAACGGTCGCTTCCACTTCACCAAGGTGAATGGCTATAGCGGCAACAACGGCCGCGCCGCGGTGTTCAACGATCGGCACGGAGCCGGTGTGTTCTACACTGCGGGCAACGCGGGCAATGGCGGCAACCCGCAGCCTGCCGGGGTCATCACGGGCGCCGGCATGCAGATCGCGAGAGAGGCCGACGCGCCGCTCGCCCGCCAGGCGGATCCGGGTGGACCGTTCCCGCTCGGCAGCTTCAACATCACCGAACTCGGCCAGAAGGCCGACAAGATCGGCAAGGACACCAATTTCCGCGGCCTTACCGTGTTCAACAATGTGATCTACACGACCAAGGGCAGCGGCGGTAACGGCATCAACACCGTCTACTTCATCGACACCACCGGCAACGCCGCCAATGGCAGCCCGAAGGCGTGCCCGAACGGCGTCGGCGTGCCGGCTCCGTCTGCATCGCTGCCGACGACGCAGATCTTCTTCGATGGTTCGAAGTTGGCGTCGCAGGGCGTCACGCCCTACAACATGTGCGTGCTGAGCGGCTTCCCGACCGCGCTCAAGAGCACGACCTCGTTCCCGTTCGGCATCTGGTTCGCCGACGCGAACACGCTCTACGTCGCCGACGAAGGCAACGGCACAGCGACATTCGATCCGACGTCGAACAGCTATACCGCCGCCAAGGCGCAGACATCAGCCGGATTGCAGAAGTGGGTGTTCGACAGCACCGCCGGCGCCTGGAAGCAGGCCTACACCTTGCAGGCGGGACTCGACCTCGGTGTGCCCTACACGGTGCAGGGCTATCCGACCGGCAACAACGCCGCGACCGGCAAGCCGTGGTCGCCGGCGACCGACGGCCTGCGCAACATCACCGGCCGCGTCAATCGCGACGGCAGCGTGTCGATCTGGGCGATCACCTCCACGGTGAGCGGCAGCGGCGACCAGGGTGCCGATCCGAACAAGCTCGTGATGATCACGGACAAGCTTTCCGCGGCGACACTGCCGGCCGGCGAGCGCTTCGTCACACTGCGGACCGCGAACTCCGGCGAGGCGCTGCGTGGCGTGTCGTTCACGCCGGGCACCGGCGATGGCCGGGAAGAAGCCCATGACCGCGGCTCCTGCGGCCGTGACCACCGCGGTGACGATTGCCGCGACATCGACTGAGCGAAAGACGTCGTAGCCTTCGGCCTCTCCCCATGTGCCCGTGGGGAGAGGCTGTCGACCATGCCAGATCATTGTGCCGTGTCGGATTCCCGCTAGGGTCGACCTTGCGGCGGAGGCGGCAGCGCTCCAATCTGATGGAGCAGCGCAAACCGGTCGGGCACGCCCCAATGTTCGACGAGCTTGCCGTCGGCAAATCGACAGATATCGATGACGTCGATGGAAACAGGCTTTCGCGAGCGCGGGTCGACGCCTGTTGCCTTGCTTCGTGCCCACACCGTATCGTGCGCTTCCACGATCGCCTCGATCGTGAGCTTCAAGTCCTTGATGCTGCGCCGCGCGTCCTCGATCTGCGCTTTCAGGATTTGCGGGCCGGGAATATCTGACTTCGACAGATACTCGTGTTCGATCAGCGTCACTGCACAGACTTCGTCCGCGATCGTGAGGTCGCCCTGAGAAAAGCCGCGCTCGACGATGGCCTTAAAGCGCTCCAGATTTGTGGACATGTTCATTGCTCCAGCTTTCGGGGCGGTGATCGCGATGCCAATCGCAACGCCGCCGAATTCGCGCCGCGTCATTTTCGCCGTCATGCCGGCCTCCTGCGAAGGCAGACCTTGCGGGAAGTGCCGGCGAAGGCGCTTGTAAATTTTGGTCGTCAGCCAGGGAAAAAGATGTTGTCCCAGTCGCCGATGAGGCTGCTTGGCGGCAAGCCGGCGAAAGCGTGGCAATCGCGGATGAAATGGGCCTGATCGAAATAGCCGAGTTCGTGGACAATGTCGGTCCAGGACCGGTTCGGAGCATCACGGCGGGCGATAAGCGCCCTGTCGAACCGGATGGTTCGCGCAAACAACTTTGGCGTCATTCCGACCTGCTTCGCAAAACGCCGCTGGAACTGGCTGGCGCTGAGGCCGGAATTTGCGACGAGATCCTCGATCCGCGTGCGCCCCCGGACCGCGACCATCCGGCGCGACGCGGCGGCGATCGCGCAGTCGGGGGCGCGCTTCTCGAGCATGGCCTCCACCCAGCGTTCGACCGCGGCGATGCGCAGATCGAAGTCAGGCGCCATGCGCACGGCATCGCTGAGCGACTTGGCGGATTTGCCAAGAACATCGGAGGCTGCAGGGTCCTGGTTGACCAGGGTGGTCATGTCGATTCCAACCAAACGGTTCAAGCCGGTCGGTTGAAACAGGATGTTGAAGACATGGACCGAGCCCGACAGGCAAACATGCGCGCGCTGATAGGTTTGCGGTCCGACCACAGCCACATCCGGCGCCGTGCTGGCCTGGCCGCCGTCAATGCGCACACGATATGGTTCAGCCAGGTGGATGTCGAGGATTTGATGCGGCCGTGCGGCGACGGGCCAGGCCAGGACGGCGCTTCCCAAGTCCACGCGCCGTTCCTCGAACGAGCGCAGGACGCCGCGAAGCTGGGGATGGGGTAGCGCCCGCCTGATATCCATGGAGGACCTCGTTGGCGGAAGCCTAAATCGAGCCGACACGCACGACAATATCGGTCTTGTCGGCGCCGGGCGCAGTTCGCTGCATGTGCTCTGAACGGAGCGCTAACGCCGCAGCGCCGGCACCACCAGGAACGGGATCAGGCCGAGCACGACGTTGACGAGCGCGAAGGCGATCAGCGGATTGTAGCTGTGGGTCCAGTCATGGATCAGGCCGCCGCCCCAGGAGCCGAGCGCCGAGCCGAGGCCGCTGCCGATCATGATCGTGCCGTAGATGGTGCCGACGCGCTCGCCGCGGAAGATTTTCAGCGCGGTCGCGGTGATCAGCGGGCCGCGCGAGCCGATCATGCTGCCGAAGCAGATCACAAAGCCGGTCAGCAGCCAGTAGTTCGGATACCACTGCAACAGCCAGAGCAGGATGATGCCGAGGATCGAGACGCCGTAGCTGAACAGAACGCTAGGACGGCGGCCGATGATGCCGTCGAGCGTGGAGACGCCGAGCATGCCGACGAACAGCGCGACGCCGGAGAAGCCCCAGGCGGTTGCTGCCTGCAGCGGCGGGAAGCCGACGTCGATCAGGTAGGCGACGATCTGCGCCGTCAGCGCATACATCGCAACTGCTGTGAAGAAGAAGGTCGAGAACAATGCCCAGAAGGCGTGGTGGCGCATCGCGGCCAGCAACGTCCAGCCTTCTTCGGCAAGGCCGGCTTGCGCCTTCCTGACGATGTGCGGCGCTCCGCCGGCGAGCAGCCGCCACGGCAGGAAGACCAGCGGAACGAGCAGGCAGAGCGCACCGATGCCGAACACCTGATAGGCCTCGCGCCAGCCGATCCGGTCGATCAGTACCTGTGACAGCGGCAGCAACAGCAAGAGGCCGGCGCCGGTCGCCGAATACATCACGGCCATCGCCGTCGGCAGTCGCGGCCCGAACCAGCGGCCGAGCAGGATCGAGTTCGAGACATTGCCGATCAGCGCGGTGCCGAAGCCGACGCAGAGGCCGACGCTGAGCTGGAATTGCCAGAGCGCTTGCGCGCGTGAGGCGATCAGGAATGCGCAGCCGAGCAGCGACAGGCCCAGCGCATAGACCACGCGCGGACCCGAGCGATCGAACAGGCGTCCGACCAGCGGAGCTGCGAGGCCGCTGGCGAGCCAGGTCAGCGAATAGACCGATACGACAGAGGCACGGTCCCAGCCGAAATTTTCCGAGATCGGTTTAAGGAAGACTGTGAAGCTGTCGCTGAGGCCGCGTCCGAGCACCGATAGCACGAAGCAGAGCGCGAGCACGTTCAGTGCGACGCGCGACTGCTTTGCCGGCGTTGCAAGCGTGTCGTTCGGAGGCGTGGTCTGATCCATCGGAACGAGGGAGCGCGCTTTGGGCGCTCCCCACAACCGACAAATACGAATGCGCCTATGCAGGCTTCAGCAGGACGTGGCGCTTCTTGCCGAGCGACAGCTTGACCACGCCTTCCGGCGTCAGATTGGCCGGCGTCAGCAGCATCTTCTCGTCGGTGACCGCAGCGTCGTTGACGCGCAGGCCGCCGCCCTTGATCTGCCGCCGCGCTTCGCCGTTGGACGCGACGAGCTCGGCCCTGACGAAGGCGGCGAGCACGCCGATCCCGGCTTCGAATTCGCCACGCGGAATTTCCACCGTCGGCAGGGTTTCAGCCAGCGCGCCCTCCTCGAAGGTGCGGCGCGCGGTCTCGGCGGCCTCATTGGCCGCGTCGCGGCCGTGGAGGAGGGCGGTTGCCTCTGTCGCCAGCACCTTCTTGGCCTCGTTGATCTCGCTGCCACCAAGCGCTGCGAGCTTGTTGATCTCGCTCATCGGCAGGATCGTGAACAGCTTGAGGAATTTGACGACGTCGGCATCCTCGACGTTGCGCCAGTACTGCCAGAAGTCGTACGGCGAGAACTGGTCGGCGTTGAGCCACACCGCGCCCTTGGCGGTCTTGCCCATCTTGTCGCCGGAGGCGGTGGTCAGCAGCGGCGTGGTCAGCGCGAACAGTTGCGGCGAGCCCATGCGGCGGCCGAGATCGACGCCGTTGACGATGTTGCCCCACTGGTCGGAGCCGCCCATCTGCAGCCGGCAGCCGGCGCGGCGCGACAATTCGACGAAGTCGTAGGCCTGGCAGACCATGTAGTTGAATTCGATGAAGCTCATCTCCTGCTCGCGCTCGAGGCGGAGCCGCACCGAGTCCATCGTGAGCATGCGGTTGACCGAAAAGTGCCGGCCGATGTCGCGCAGCATCTCGATCCAGTTCAACTTGGTCAGCCACTCGGCGTTGTCGAGCATGATGGCGTCGGACTTGCCGTCGCCGTAGCGCAGCACCTTGGCGAACACGCCGCGGATGCTCGCCTTGTTGGCTTCGATCTCCGCGACGGTGCGCATCGCGCGCGTCTCGTCCTTGCCGGAGGGGTCGCCGACCATCGTGGTGCCGCCGCCCATCAATGTTATCGGCTTGTTGCCGCTCTGTTGCAGCCAGTACAGCATCATCATGGTGAGGAAGTTGCCGATGTGCAGCGACGGCGCGGTGCAGTCGTAGCCGACATAGGCGGTCGCCTCGCCCTTCGCGGCAAGCGCGTCGAGGCCCTCGAAATCGGAGCACTGGTGGACGAAGCCGCGTTCCTGTAGAGTGTTCAGGAAATCCGATTTAAATGCAGTCATTTGTCGGCGAGCCAGATCATTCTTGTTTTACGGTTTTTGCATCTATTTGCGGAACCTTGACGCTTGAGGCTGCCGCAAGCGGACGCGCAGTGGCATTATAGGATGTACTTGTTTGAGACAAGCCGGGGGTTCCCGGCTGGGGCGCTTCCAAGATGATGTTAACGGCACTCGGTCTGATGAGCGGCACCTCGCTCGACGGGGTCGACGTGGCACTGATCGAGACCGACGGCCGTCAGATCAAGGCCTTCGGGCCGACGGGCTATCGCCCCTATACCGACAGCGAACGGAACTTGCTGCGCCATGCGCTGACCGAGGCCGTTCATCTGTCGCGGCGCGATGCCCGGCCGGGGATCCTGCGGCAGGCCGAGCAGGCCGTCACGTCAGCCCATGCCGCGGCAGTCGCCAGCTTTACGGCGCAGACCCGGATCTCCGCCCAGGACATCGACATCGTCGGGTTCCATGGCCAGACCGTGCTGCATCGGCCCGAGCGGAGGTTGACGGTCCAGATCGGCGATGCCCTGGCGCTCGCCAAAGCGATCCACATTCCGGTGATGCATGATTTCCGTGCCGCCGACGTCGAGGCCGGCGGCCAGGGCGCGCCGCTCGTGCCGGTCTACCATCGCGCGCTGGTGCAATCGCTGAACCGCGATGGGCCGACCGTCGTGGTCAATATCGGCGGCGTCTCCAACATCACCTATATCGACGGAACCGACACGCTGATCGCCTGCGACACCGGGCCCGGCAACGCGCTGCTCGACGACTTCATGTTCCGCCAGATGCATCAGCCGTTCGACACCGGCGGCAAGTTCGCCGCGCTGGGCAAACCGGACGAGGCCTGGATCGCACAGGCGCTCAAGCTGCCGTTCTTCGCAGCTCCGCCGCCGAAATCGCTCGACCGTAACGACTTTGCCAGCCTGAAACTCAGCGCCGTGGCGCCGGCCGATGGCGCGGCGACGTTGACCGCTTTCACGGCGGCCGCGATCGCCCGCGTTGTGCCGCTGCTGCCGAAACGCCCGAAGAGCTGGATCATCTGCGGCGGCGGCGCCTCCAACCTCACCATGATGCGGATGCTGCGCGAGCGCCTGGCGCCGGCAACCGTCGAGCCTGCCGAGGCGCTCGGCTGGGCGGCGGACGCCATCGAGGCGCAGGCCTTCGGCTTCCTTGCCGCGCGCGGCATGAAGGGGCTGCCGCTGAGCTACCCCGCCACAACGGGGGTGCCGATCCCGATGACCGGGGGCATCATCGCGCGACCGTGATTTAGATGCAAATGCATCTACCTTGACAGTTCCATGCCACTGCATTTAATTCGATGCAGTTGCATTGAACGCGAGGTTTCGTCATGGCCGCCCTGAAGCTGATCAGCCACAAGCTCTGTCCCTATGTGCAACGCGCGGTGATCGCGCTGCAGGAGAAGGGCGTGCCGTTCGAGCGGATCGATATCGATCTCGCCAACAAGCCGGACTGGTTCCTGAAGATATCGCCGCTCGGCAAGGTGCCGGTGCTGGTGGTGACCGGCGACGACGGCAAGGAGGTCGCGCTGTTCGAGAGCAACGTGATCTGCGAGTACATCGAGGAGACGCAAGGCGGCGCGAAGTTGCATCCGCAGGATGCGCTCACCCGCGCCGAGCATCGCGCCTGGATGGAGTTCGGCTCCGCCATTCTCGGCGACCTCTGGGGGCTCGAGACCGCAACCGATGCGGCGACCCATGAGAGCAAGCGGCAGGCGGTCGCGGCGAAATTCGCGCGCGTCGAGGCGGCGCTCGGCGCCGGTCCGTTCTTCGCGGGCGATAAGTTCGGCCTGGTGGATGCGGTGTTCGCGCCGGTCTTCCGCTACTTCGACCTGTTCGACCAGCTGACCGATCTCGCTGTTTTCACCCACACGCCAAAACTACGCGCCTGGCGCAGTGCGCTGGCGCAGCGGCCGAGCGTGCGCAGCGCCGTTTCGCCTGAATATCCAGCGCTGCTGCACGCGTTCCTGGTCGGCCACCGCGCGCATATGCTGAAGCTCGCCGCGTAAGCCATGTCGCACTCCATTGCCTGGTTCGCGCTGGTCGTCGCCGGACTGCTCGACGTCGGCTGGGCGATCTCGATGAAATATGCCGAGGGCTATATGCGCCTCGGCTGGACGCTGGTCTCGCTGGCGCTGCTCGCCGCGTTCGTGTTCCTGCTCGGGCGCGCGTTGCAGGTGCTCGGCGTCGGTGTCGCCTACACGGTATGGACCGGCATAGGCGCGGTCGGCACGCTCACCATGGGCGTGCTGCTGTTCAACGAAGCGTTGAACCCGATGAAGGTGGCCGGGATCGCGTTGGTACTGGTCGGAATCGCGGCGCTGAAATTCGCACCGGAATAAGTCCGTAGAGACCGTAGCCCGGATGAGCGAAGCGATATCCGGGATCTACGCCGTTGCGACCCGCATGTTGCTTCGCTCATGCGGGCTACAAGGTCGGTAGCCTCACCGTACGTTGGCGAGGCGCATGTCGAGATAGCCGGTCACCGTCTCCATCAGCGGCTCGAGCTTGCCGTCGAAGAAATGGTTGGCGCCGGGAATGACCTGCTGGTCGATCACGATGCCCTTCTGCGTCTTCAGCTTCTCGACCAGCGTGTTGACGTCCTTGGGCGGCACCACGGCATCCTTGTCGCCGTGCACGATCAGGCCCGACGACGGGCAGGGCGCGAGGAACGAGAAGTCGTAGAGATTGGCGGGCGGCGCGATCGAGATGAAGCCCTCGACCTCGGGCCGGCGCATCAAGAGCTGCATGCCGATCCATGCGCCGAACGAGAAGCCCGCAACCCAGCAGGCACGCGCCTCCGGATTGATCGCCTGCGCCCAGTCGAGCGCGCTCGCCGCATCTGACAACTCGCCGGTGCCGTGATCGAACGAGCCCTGGCTGCGGCCGACGCCACGGAAGTTGAAGCGCAGCACCGAGAAGCCGCGATGCGCAAACGCGTAGTAGCACTGGTAGACGATCTGGTGGTTCATCGTGCCGTGGAACTGCGGATGCGGATGCAGGATCATCGCAATCGGCGCGTTCTTCTGCTTGGCCGGGTGGTAGCGGCCTTCGAGACGGCCAGCAGGGCCGGTGAAAATGACTTCAGGCATTGTGTTCCCTTGATTGACGCGTTCCCTTGATTGACGTCGATCAATCAACCGGTTGGAGCCATCTTCGGCGACGGGCGCGAGCAGAGCGGCTCATGATGAAATCGGGCGCAGGCGCCGCCGGGCGGCACGCTGGAAGGCCTTCTAGCATGACGCAAGGGGCAAAAATCAAGGAAATTGTGCCGCTTGGCAGAGGCTAATCCGCTCCGTGACGCGCGCGCCGGCGGCGATCCGGATCAACACGTCGAATTGTTCATTGGCTACCTGAAGTTTTGCTTTGTCATATTGCTATCGCGCTTGGCGCGCAGGCGAATGTCTTGCCTGGCAACACGGCGGGACCTCCGGCGAGCATGAAAAATTTCCGGCATCGGTGACTCTGATCTGGTCTCGCTGCCCGACTGTCGTTATCTCGCAATGGAAGGCAGCAACCACGGTGGTTGCCGCGGACAAGCTCGATGGCCAATCGTGTCTATCTCGACTGGAATGCCACCACGCCGCTTCGCCAGGAGGCGAAGGCGGCGATGGCTTCTGCATGGGAATTGAGCGGCAACCCGTCCTCGGTGCACAGCGAGGGACGCCGCGCGCGGCGGCTGGTCGAGGATGCCCGCGATGTGGTGGCCAAGGCGGTCGGCGGACGGCCGCAGGACGTCGTGTTTCTCTCCGGCGGGACTGAAGCCAATGCGCTCGCATTGACGCCGGGATTGCGCCGCGGTCCGGGTGCGCCGGTCGGGCGGCTGTTGGTGTCGGCGATCGAGCATGCGTCCGTGCTCGCGGGCGGACGGTTCGCGCGTGAGGCGACCTTCGCGATCAATGTCACGCGCACCGGGGTGATCGATCTCGATCATCTGCGTGCGCTGCTGGCGGATGGCGCGCCTGCGCTGGTCTCGGTGATGCTGGCGAACAACGAGACCGGCGCCATCCAGCCGGTGGCCGACGTCGCCGAGATCGTCCACGCGGCAGGTGGTCTGCTGCACGTCGATGCGATCCAGGCGTTCGGGAAGATCCCGTTCGATCTCGCCTCGACCCAGGCCGACCTCGTGACGCTGTCGGCGCACAAGATCGGCGGACCGAAGGGTGCAGGCGCGCTTGTGCTTGCCGAAGGCATTGAAGGATTGGAGGCGTTCCTGCGCGGCGGCGGGCAGGAGCTCGGACGACGGGCAGGGACCGAGAACGTCGCGGGGATCGCCGGCTTTGGTGCGGCCGCGAAGGCCGCGATGGCGGCGCTGAAGGCTGACGCCGCCCGCGTCAGGGGACTGCGCGACCGGCTCGAGCATGGGCTCCGGCAGACGCCGGACGTGGTGGTCTTTTCCGATGATGTGAAACGGTTGCCGAATACCGTTCTGTTCACCGCGGCTGGCATGAAGGCCGAGACGGCGGTCATCGGATTCGACCTTGCCGGGGTCGCGGTGTCCTCGGGCTCCGCCTGCTCGTCGGGCAAGGTCCAGCCGTCCCACGTGCTGGAGGCAATGGGATACCGTTCGGAGGTGTCCCAGGGAGCGGTGCGGCTCAGTCTTGGCTGGTCTACCACCGAGACAGACGTGGATTTGGCCCTCAAGGCTTGGCGAAAGCTCGCCGATACCTTAGTTAAGGGGGAACGACGAAACACAGCTTGAACTGTTCTAAGCGGATTTCGTCTTCAAAGCATCGTAAGCGATTTTTCTGAACTGTGAGATCCACCGCGGTCCTTGAAACCGCGAGCGGAGGATTGAATGCCTGCTGTACAAGAGACGGTCGAGCGCGTCCGGCGCATCGACGTCGACCAGTATCGATATGGGTTTGAGACTCAGATCGAGTCCGAGAAGGCCCCTAAGGGGCTGTCGGAAGATACCGTCCGCTTCATCTCGGCAAAGAAGAATGAACCGGCCTGGATGCTGGAATGGCGCCTCGAGGCGTATCGCCGCTGGCTGACCATGACCGAGCCGACCTGGGCGCGCGTCGACTATCCCAAGATCGACTACCAGGACATCTACTATTACGCGGCGCCCAAGCCGAAGAAGACGCTGTCCTCGATCGACGAGATCGATCCGGAAATCCTCAAGACCTATGAGAAGCTCGGCATTCCCCTCCGCGAGGTCGCGATCCTCGAAGGCGTCGAGCCGCCGCCCGGCGGACCGCCGTCGGCCAATCGCAAGATCGCGGTCGATGCCGTGTTCGATTCGGTCTCGGTCGCGACCACCTTCCAGAAGGAGCTGAAGGCCGCCGGCGTGATCTTCATGCCGATCTCGGAGGCGATCCGCGAGCATCCCGAGCTCGTGCAGAAATATCTCGGCACCGTCGTGCCGACCTCGGACAACTACTTCGCGACGCTGAACTCGGCGGTGTTCTCAGACGGCTCGTTCGTCTACGTGCCGCCCGGCGTGCGCTGCCCGATGGAGCTGTCGACCTACTTCCGCATCAACGAGCGCAACACCGGCCAGTTCGAGCGCACGTTGATCATCGCCGACAAGGGCTCCTACGTTTCCTATCTCGAAGGCTGCACCGCGCCGCAGCGCGACGAGAACCAGCTGCACGCCGCCGTGGTCGAGCTCGTCACGCTCGATGACGCCGAGATCAAGTACTCGACGGTGCAGAACTGGTACCCCGGCAATTCCGAGGGCAAGGGCGGCATCTACAACTTCGTCACCAAGCGCGGCGACTGCCGCGGCCGGAATTCCAAGATCTCGTGGACCCAGGTCGAAACCGGATCTGCGATCACCTGGAAGTACCCGAGCTGCATCCTGCGCGGCGACAATTCGAGCGGCGAGTTCTACTCGATCGCGATCTCGAACGGCTTCCAGCAGGTCGATAGCGGCACCAAGATGATACATCTCGGCAAGAACACGTCGAGCCGGATCATCTCCAAGGGCATCGCCGCCGGCAAGTCGCAGAACACCTATCGCGGCCTCGTCAGCGCGCATCGCAAGGCCACCGGCGCGCGCAACTACACCGCCTGCGACTCGCTCTTGATCGGCGACAAATGCGGCGCGCACACCGTGCCCTATGTCGAGGCCAAGAATTCCTCGGCGACGTTCGAGCACGAAGCGACGACGTCGAAGATTTCCGAGGACGTGCTGTTCTACTGCATCCAGCGCGGGCTCTCGCAGGAAGAAGCCGTCGGCCTCGTCGTCAACGGCTTCGTGAAGGACGTGCTGCAGCAACTGCCGATGGAGTTCGCGGTGGAAGCGCAGAAGCTGATCTCGATCAGCCTTGAAGGTTCGGTTGGCTAATCCATCCCGCTTGAGGGCGCGGCCGACGCGCCCCGGGATGATGCTCAGGAAAAATCAGATGTCTCTGCTTGAAGTGAAAGATCTCAAGGTTCGTGTCGAGGAACGCGAAATCCTCCACGGGCTGTCGCTCACGGTGAACCCGGGCGAGGTGCACGCGATCATGGGGCCGAACGGCTCCGGCAAGTCGACGCTCTCCCACGTCATCGCCGGCAAGCCGGGCTATGAAGTCACCGGCGGCCAGATCCTGTTCAAGGGGGAGGACCTCCTGGAGATGGCGCCCAACGAGCGCGCCGCCAAGGGTGTGTTCCTGGCGTTCCAGTATCCGGTCGAGATCCCCGGCGTGACCACCTGGAATTTCCTGCACGCGGCGCTCAACGCCCAGCGCAAGGCGCGCGGCGAGGAGGAGATCTCGTCGCCGGCCTTCCTCAAGAAGGTCCGCGAGGTCGCCAAACAGCTCAACATTCCGCAGGATATGCTGAAGCGCGGCGTCAATGTCGGCTTCTCCGGCGGCGAGAAGAAGCGCAATGAGATTTTGCAGATGGCGCTGTTCGAGCCGGCCGTCTGCATCCTCGACGAAATGGATTCCGGCCTCGACATCGACGCGCTGCGGATTGCCGCCGACGGCGTCAATGCGTTGCGCTCGCCTGAGCGTGCGATGGTCGTCATCACCCACTATCAGCGGCTGCTCAACTACATCGTGCCCGATGTCGTGCACGTGATGTCGAAGGGCCGGGTGGTGAAGAGCGGCGGCAAGGAACTGGCGCTGGAGCTGGAAGAGTCCGGCTACGCGCAGTTCGAAGACGCTGCCTGATAAAAGCGGGTTCTCAGATGAACGTTGTTGCAAAGACCGAGACCGGGCGCGCGCTGGGCGATGCATTCGCCGTCGTGCGCGACCGGCTGCCGGGCAAGGGCAAGATCGCCGATCAGCGCCGCGAGGCATTCGAGGCCTATGAGCGCCTTGGCCTGCCGCATCGCCGGATCGAGGACTGGAAATACACCGACCTGCGCGCGCTGATGCGCGAGGTGCTGCCGCTGGCCCCTGCGCCGGATGCAGCGGCGCTGAATCGCGCTGCTGCTGCCGTCAAGCTGCGGGCGATCGACGGTGTGCGCCGCCTGGTGCTGGTCGATGGCGCGTTTGCGCCCGATCTGTCCGATCTCGGCGATCTCGATAAGGGGCTGAGCATCCGCCCGCTGCGCGAGGTGCTCGACGCCGGCGATGGCGCGCTTTCCACGCAGGCCTTTGCCACCGACACCTCAAACGCGATGCTCGCGCTGAACGGCGCGATGGCGACCGACGGCGTCGTCATCGAAATCGCCAATGGCACGGTGCTGGCCCAGCCTCTGCACATCGTCCACGTTGCGTCCGGCACCGCGCCGGCCTCGATGTTCACGCGTTCGCTGCTCCGGCTCGGCCGCGATACCGGCGTGACGCTGGTGGAGAGCTATCTCGCCGGCGATGGCGCCAAGGCCTACCAGACCCATGACGGGCTGATTGTCGCGATCGGCGACAATGCGCGGCTCGATCACGTCAGGCTGGTCGAGGATTCCATCGACGCGTTCAACATTTCCTCGGCGACGGTGTCGCTCGGCGCGCACGCCCATTTCAATACGTTCGGCCTGACCTCGGGCGGTCATGTCAGTCGCTATCAGCTCACGGTCACCTGCGCCGGCGAAGGCTCCAATGTCGAGACCAACGGCGTCAATCTGATCAACGGCACGCAGCACGCCGACACCACGCTGTTCATGGATCATGCGGTGCCGCACTGCGCGAGCCGCGAGATCTTCCGTGCCGTCGTCGATGACCGCGCCCATTCCGTATTCCAGGGCCGCATCATCGTTCGTCCGGACGCCCAGAAGACCGACGCCAAGATGATGACCCGCGCGCTGCTGCTGTCCGACGACGCGGAAGCCGACAACAAGCCCGAGCTCGAGATCTTTGCCGACGACGTCACCTGCGGTCACGGTGCGACCACCGGTGCGCTCGACGAGAGCCTGCTGTTCTACATGCGCGCCCGCGGACTGCCCGAGAAGGAAGCGCAGGCGCTGCTGATCCAGGCCTTTGTCGGCGAGGCGATCGAGACGATTGCCAGCGACGCGTTGCGCGAGGTCGCAATTGCCACCGCGCAGCGCTGGCTTCAGGCGAGGGCGTGAGCATGCACAAGGCGGTCGCCAACGGTTCTTACGACGTCGCTCTGGTGCGGCAGGATTTCCCGGCGCTCGCCATGCAGATCTACGGCAAGCCGCTGGTTTATCTCGACAACGCGGCCTCGGCGCAGAAGCCCAATGCGGTGCTCGACCGCATGACCGAGGCCTACAAGAGCGAATACGCCAATGTCCATCGCGGCCTGCATTACCTCGCCAACGCCGCGACCGAGGCCTATGAGGGCGCCCGTGGCAAGGTCGCGCAGTTCATCAACGCCCGCCGCAGCGAAGAGATCGTCTTCACCCGCAACGTCACCGAGGCGATCAACCTGGTGGCATCGTCCTGGGGTGGGGTGAACATCGGGGAGGGCGACGAGATCGTCCTCTCGATCATGGAGCACCACTCCAACATCGTGCCGTGGCACTTCCTCAGGGAACGCCATGGCGCCGTGATCAAGTGGGCGCCGGTCGACGATGAGGGCAACTTTCTCATCGAGGAGTTCGAGAAGCTCCTGAGCCCGCGCACCAAGATCGTCGCGATCACCCAGATGTCGAACGCCCTCGGCACCCTGGTTCCGGTCAAGGAAGTGGTGCGGCTCGCCCACGCCCGCGGCATTCCGGTGCTGGTCGACGGCGCGCAAGGCGCAGTGCACCTGCCGATCGACGTCCAGGACCTCGACTGCGATTTCTACGCCTTCACCGGCCACAAGGTATACGGGCCGACCGGCATCGGCGCGCTCTACGCCAAGCACGAGCATCTGGTCGCGATGCGGCCGTTCAACGGCGGCGGCGAGATGATCCGTGAAGTGGCCAAGGATTGGGTCACCTATGGCGATCCGCCGCACAAATTCGAGGCCGGGACGCCGCCGATCGTCGAGGCGATCGGGCTGGGCGCCGCGATCGACTACGTCAATTCGATCGGCAAGGAGCGCATCGCCGCGCATGAGCATGAGCTGCTCACCTATGCGCAGGAGCGCCTGCGCGAGATCAACTCGATTCGCGTGATCGGCACCGCCCGCAACAAGGGCCCGGTGATCTCCTTCGAGATGAAGGGGGCGCACCCCCACGATGTCGCGACCGTGATCGACCGGCAGGGCATCGCGGTGCGCGCCGGCACCCATTGCGTGATGCCGCTTTTAGAGCGGTTCAACGTCACGGCCACCTGCCGGGCATCCTTCGGGATGTATAATACAAGGGAAGAAGTCGACCATCTGGCGCAGGCGCTGATCAAGGCGCGGGAATTGTTCGCATGACCGATACAGCCGAAGTCAAGACGGCCACCATGGAAACCACCTCGGCACTGCCGGCGGAGGAGACCGAGCGCATGAGCGGCGAGATCGTCGCGGCGCTGAAGACGGTGTTCGACCCGGAAATCCCGGCCGACATCTACGAGCTCGGCCTGATCTACAAGGTCGATCTCAAGGACGACCGCTCGGTCGACATCCTGATGACGCTGACCACGCCGAACTGCCCGGCCGCCGGCGAGTTGCCGCAGATGGTCGAGAACGCGGTTGCCAGCGTTCCAGGCGTCGGCGTCGTCAACGTCAATCTGGTGTGGGATCCGGCCTGGACGCCGGACCGGATGTCGGACGAGGCACGCCTCGTCCTCAATATGTGGTGATGCGTTAGAGGATTGGACTTAGGCTCAAGAAGAACGGCAATTGATTTGCCGCTGGGACTGACCACATGAGTGACATGACGCAAGCTTCACCGACCCCAGCCAAGCCGAAGCGGCCGCGCCCGCAGGTCATGAGACTGACCGACGCCGCGGCGGAGCGGATCACCGAGCTGACCAAGCGCGCCGATTCCGAGATCGTCGGCCTGCGCGTCGGCATCAAGAACGGCGGCTGCGCCGGACAATCCTACACGGTCGAATACGCCCACGAGATCCGCCCGAGCGACGAAGTGGTCGAGGACAAGGGCGTCAAGATCCTGGTCGATCCGAAGGCCGTGCTGTTCCTGCTCGGCGCCGAGATGGACTACGTGGCCGACAGGATGCAGGCCCAGTTCGTGTTCAACAATCCGAACCAGGTTTCCGCCTGCGGTTGCGGCGAATCGGTGCAGCTCAAGCCGGCGACGGTCTGATCGCTGCTGCGCGCTCGCGAGCGCGCAATCGCGCTCGCGCCTTCGATCCGATACCCACCATCGTTGCATGTCGACGCCGTCGTCGACCATACTGCGCTGCCAACGGGCTGCGGCAGGCGCGTTCGGCCGCGCTGGAACAAGGTGGGCACATGGACCGCGAATTCCTCACCGACCTGTTCGCCGATTTCGGCCCGGTCACGCTGCGCCGGATGTTCTCCGGCTACGGCATCTCCGCTGACGGCACCAACTTCGCGCTCGCGCTCCGCGCCGGGCTCTACTTCCGTGCCGATGAGGAGACCATTCCGCAGTTTGAGGCGGAGGGCTCCAAGCCGTTCCAGTACACGACGCGGGAAAAGACCGTCACGGTGAACTCGTACTGGCAGCTGCCGGCACGGCTGTTCGATGATGCCGAGGAACTCGCGGTCTGGGCGCGCCTGGCGCTCGGCGCCGCCCAGCGCGCCGCGCTGCGCAAGAGGCCGAGGAAGGCGAAGGCGCCAGCGAAGAAGGCTATTGCCAAAAAGACAACGGCCAAGAAGGCCGCGGTCAGGAAGGTTGCTGCGAAGAAGCCGTCGGCCAAGAACAAGCTATCGGCAAGGAAGCGATCCTCATGACGTGAGGGTTCACGCCACCCGGGTCTGGGTCTCGGCGCTGTATTCCGGATCGGCTTCGCAGATCACACGGTTGCGGCCGGCGCGCTTGGCGGCATAGAGGCAGGCGTCGGCGCGCTCGATCAGGGAATCCGTGTCGTCGGCCGGCTTCAGCATGGAAACACCGACCGAGATCGTGACGCGGCCGAGGATCTCACCGGTCGACTTCTTCTTCAGCTCCTTGGCCATCACGGCGCGGCGGATGTGGTCGGCGACCGTCAGCGCCTGCCGCAGCGCTGTGTTCGGCAGCACCACCGCGAATTCCTCGCCGCCATAGCGGGCGGTGATGTCCTGGCCCTTGATGGTCTGCTTCAGCGACTGCGCCACCAGCCGCAGCACCTGGTCGCCGGTGAGATGGCCGTAGGAATCGTTGAACGACTTGAAGTGATCGATGTCGAACATCAGCAGCGACAGCGGCTCGCCGCTGGCCAATGCGGCCTGCACCGCCATGTCGATCGAGCGGTCGAAATATTTCCGGTTGCCGAGGCCGGTGAGCGGATCGGTCAGGCTCTCGGCGCGGATCGCCTCGAGGCTGTGTTGCAGGTCGCTGATCTCCGACTTCGACAGCGCGAGCCGGTTCTCCAGTGCCTGATTGGTCTCGCGCATCTCGCGCGTCGATTTGGCCAGCCCCTCGACGATGGTCTTGATCTGGTCGCGGGTGGTCGCGGTCGAGAGCCGGTCGCTGGCGCCGACGAGGCTTGCGTCGTAGGTCGCGGACACGCCGAGCGCATCGGTGATCAGGCGCATGACGGCATCGATCTCGCCGATGACGCGTGCGCCGACCTTGTCGATGCGGTCCGAGGTCTTGATGTGCGAAAGGTAGGTCTCGTAGATCTGCTCGAGATCGGATTCAGAGAGCTTGCCGCTGCGCGCCAGCGTCTCGTTGATGACCTTGTTGAGCGGTGCGTTGTATCCGGTCGCGTAGACGTACCAGATTTCGTAGTTGCGCGGCACGGCGGTCTGACGAAGCGAGCGGATCTGACCAAGTGCGACTTCGGCAAAGGCCAACGTACGTTCGTGTTCGTCCAGCAGCTTGACCACTGTTACGTCCTTAATGCACGCAATGCCGGTCATGCCCGGCAGCAATGACTAAATTATTGCGCGAGGGTACGGGACGAGAATGAAGGCAAAGTAAACAGTGGAACTACGGGGATTTCGCCGCGACTAATGTCGTACGCGGCGTAAATCTGCCGCGGATCGGGTTCGGCTTTCGCAAGCTCTTCACTCGCACGTCAAAGCGACGCGAAAACTGCGCGCATTTGCTTCAAACGCGAGGAATCAGCGTGGGTGTCGGTCGGCGGCGAAACAGATTCCGCGGAATGCCGCCGCTGGCGCGGCGGCATCGGAGCCGGCCTTAGGCGCGTGCGCGCACAGGTCGCAGCAGGAAGGCGGGCAGGTGCGAATGATCGGCGGGCTCAGGGTCCGCCTCGCGCTGCGGCCGCGATGGCTCGGCACGCCCGATCGACGGCACGTGCGACGGGGTGGCCCTGGGCGCGGTGCC
>DASVOL010000774.1:0-8134 GCA_036383375.1 Bradyrhizobium sp.
GGGCAATGGCCGCGCGAGGTGATCGAGACGCGTATCGCGCGCGGGCAATCGATCGTCATCGCGACCGGTGACGACGGCAGGCTGCTCGGCGCGCTCCTGACGTCGGAGAAGGGATTCGACGCGGCCCCGCCGGTGCAGGCCATGCTGAAGGCCTGGCCGGGCCGCCCCGATGCGTATGTGTATGGGCCAGTGTGCGTCTCCCCGGACGCGCGCGGCCTCGGCGTCCTCGACGCGCTCTACGCCAGGCTCCAAGCAAATTTTCCCGGCCGCGAGGCGATCCTGTTCATCAGGGAAGACAATCCGCGCTCGCTCAAGGCGCATCTGCGGCTCGGCATGCACGAGGTCGCGCGATACGACTTCGGTGGCAAGGTCTTCGTGGTCCTGAGCGACAGGCCCGACCGAAAATAGCCCGGACCGCGCCCGGAACCTGAGTTCTGCGCCGATGCCGGAAACGGTGTCCGCCTGGCGCGCAGCCAACCTACGCCGAGATGTCGACGGCCTGGCCGGCCTTGCCGGCGTTCTTCTGAAACGCTTGCTCGATCAATTCCTTGATCTTCTGCTCGACCGCGGCGCGCTGATCCGGCGTCATGGTCTTCAGGTCCTGCTCCGATAGACCCATGCTCTTGAGGATGTTCGCGCGCATGCGGTCCATCGGGCTCATCTGCGCGAATTTGAGAAATTTCTGCTCGACGGTGTCGTCGGACGAGATGCCGCCGGCGCCTTGCGTCGATCCAGTGGCGTCGGCCGTCAGCGGCTTCTTCAAGGTGCCAGTCGTCATGCCGGCTGTGACCGGTCCAAAGGCCGAGATCGACGTCATCTGCGCGCGCAGTCCCATTGCAATGCTGCAATCGCGGAGCAAATGGCGTGCCATTCGCCGCGTCAGCCATTTCAAGGAGATCGCGATGATGCGGCGCGCGCCAGACCTGCCGCAGGAAAGTTCTGCCGGGCGAACCTTGCCGGGGAAGCGGCCGTCACGCCTTGGTGTGCACGATCACCGGACCCGCAACCCGGTTGCGGCCTCTACGCTTTGGTGTGCACGATCACTGGTCCCGCAACCGCGGTGGCTTGGCCGACCAGCAATGGACCGAGATTGTCATCGATCCAGGCCAGCGCGCGGCGGTTGGCTTCCTCTGCGCCGGCAAAATTGTTGAAGACGCTGATCGCGGTGACCGTGTCGTCGCCGGCATAGACGACGTAGTAGGCCATGAAGCCTTCGACATCGCTGATGATCGGAATTGCGCCTTCCTTGATCCGGCGCGCGAGTTCTTCGGCGCTACCAGACTTCGCCTTGGCGTGACGGATGGCGGCATACATGCGTTCCTCCTTCCGGCTTGATCGATCGGGCTGCGCTTCGCGCATGCGCGATGGTACGCCCGAAGGGGCGGAGATGCCATCGGGATTGCGGACCGATCAGCTGAAGCGCCTGGTCACGACGGCCGTGCGGCGGTCGGGGAGCTTCGGCAGCCGCGCCACATCCGCGCGCGTCGCGGTGGTTTTTGGGCCGGGGGCGGGCGCCAGCTCCTGTTGCTGCAGAAACAGCGTGGCCTCGAACAGCACGCCGGGGGCCTGCTTGGCGGTGCCCGAGCATACCGCGCGATTGCCGCTGAAAGTGCCGGTCAGCTGCGCCTCGACCTCGTCGTGTCCGAATACGGTGGTGAACGGGCCGTCGGCATATCTGTGCGTCGTCAGCACCGCCGTGAAGCGGTCTTCATCGAGCTGATAGGATCCGCCATAGGTGAACATGGCGTCGCCGCCCGAGATCCTGCCGTTTGCCAGATGGACTATTCCAGTGCCTTCGCCGCGCGGCGTGCGAAACCACGCCGCATATTGACCGTCTCTTTGCATGACCGTCACGAATTGCAAACCCTGCGTTGTCGTCTAGCTACGTTGCAAGCGTCGGGACTGCTACTGCCGGTTGCTGCAACGGTTAACGAACCGAGAAAGCAATCGCGCGACTTGCGCAAAGCGGTACCTGACTGGTGCGCGACGATCGTGCGAGCGCCCTTTTCCATTCCGATGGATTCGGGACGGGCTCTCGATCCTTGTCTAGACGCGTTCTCTTCGCGCCAACCGGTGTCCGCTTCGCCCGAAAGCGCGCGAGTGCATTCGATCGGTCACAAGAATGCCACGGCCCTCGCCAGGGGAGCTAGCGAGGGCCGTGTTGGTACACCGCGCCGCGCCTAGGTTCGCGACGAGGTGTGGGAGCTCGAAAAAATCTTACTTAGGCATGGTCCTTATCCGAAAACCTGTTTCCACTTTTCGGGATCATGCCGTTAGAAGGGCAAGAGCACGTCGAGAACCTGCTGGCCGTAGCGCGGCTGTTGCACGTCGGTGATCTGGCCGCGGCCGCCATAGGCGATACGGGCCTGGGCGATCTTGGAGGAATCGATGGTGTTGTCGCTCTGGATGTCTTCCGGGCGCACGATACCGGCCACGACCAGCTCGCGGATTTCGTAGTTGACGCGGATCTCCTGCTTGCCTTCGACCACAAGGTTGCCGTTCGGGAGAATCTGGGTGACGACGGCGGCGACGTTGGTCTGCAATGCCTCCTGCCGGTTGACCGAACCCTTGCCGTCGCTCGAGGCTGTCGAGTCGGCGGTCAGGATGCGGCCGGGCAGGATCTTGTTCGCCTGCGTGATGGTCTGCGAGCCCAGGAAGTTGGTCACCCCGGAATCTTCGGAATTGGTTCGGCTGCGCTGGGTTTCGTTGGCGATCGCGGCCTTGTCGGTAATGTTCACCATGACGGTCAGGATGTCGCCGACACGAGCGGCGCGCTGGTCCTTGAAGAAGGCGCGCGAGCCGCTGCGCCACAGCGAGTTGGGGCTGTAGGAGGCGACCTCGGGCTTCGGCATCGGCATCTGCACCGGCTTGTAGCCGGGCTGCGCCGTCGGGTTCTCGATCTCCGTCAGCTTCGGCTTCTCACCGATCTGGGAGAGACGGTCGATCGACGAGCAACCGCTGGCGATCGTTCCGAGTGCGAGCAGCGCACCGGTCAGGATGAGGCGGTTGATGCGGTACTGGGACATGAACTTTACTCGGCGTTTGGTGCGACTGAACTCAGCTTGACGGGAGCGGAAGTTGAAGAGGCGGCGTCGGCGGCCGGCGCTGCGTGCGGGGACGCGACCGAGATCGAAACCTCGCCGCGCCCGGTGACGACGCCGGTGACGGCGCGCTTGGACTGCAAATTCATCACGTTGACGACATCGCCCTCGGCGCCGCCGTCCATCGCTTTGCCGCGGATCGTGAGGTAGAGACCGGAGGTGCGGTAGACCAGCGTGACGTTCTGGTCACGGGTGACGAGATCGGGTTTTGCCATGTCGGCTGTGCGCAGCGCCTGGCCGGCGCGGATCTGGCGGCGCATTTGCATGCCGACGGCGCTGTCGCGCACCGCCGCGTCGTTGCCGATCTCGGCTTTCGGACGGCGCTCGATCGCTACGTCGGAGGCTTTCAGCACGTCGCCGCGTTCGACATTGCGCGTCAGCACGGCGGCGTCGATGGTCTCGATCGCGGTGCCGGTGAGGCGCAGCTTGTACGGCGCCGTGCCGGCTTCGTTGCTGACCTCGAAGGTGACGTCGAAGCGCGTCGAGCGCGGGTCGTAGCGCACGGCGACGGGCTGCATCGCGCCGGTGTTGGTTGCCTCGAGCCTGATATCGCCGGGATCGCGGTCGAAGGTCAGAGCGATGTTGCCGGCCCTGCCGAGCCCGTGGCGGCCCTCCAGCGCGCGCGACAGCTGCTGCTCGATCTCCTTGCTATCGATGGTGCGCGCGAGTCGCGTGACCGTGATTTCCTTCAGCTCGCGGGTATCGACACCGATCACCTGGTGGGAGCGCAGCACGTTCAGAACCTGCGCGACCGGTAGCCTGCCTGTGGTGCCGAGATCGGGCGCGCGGTAGATCGCGACGCTGCCGGCGCTGCCGGCGTTGTCGATGAGGTCGCCGACCCGCACGATGTCGTCCGCGACCGTGACGCTGGCGCGCAGCGTCGGCACCGCGATGGTTTCGCCGCGGACTTGCGCTGTAGCCGGTAGCGCGGTCACCGCGAGGAGTGCGGCTGCGATCAGGAGTGAGCGGGCGATCATCGACATCATCCTCAGCGGAACAGGTTGGAGGTCGACTGCATCATCTGGTCGGCGGCGGAGACCACTTTCGAATTCATCTCATAGGCGCGCTGCGCAGCGATCAGGTCGGAGATTTCCGAGACCACCTCGACGTTGGCCTGTTCGAGGTTGCTCTGCTGCATGTCGCCGTAGCCGTCGGTGTTGGCGATGCCGTCCTGCGGCTGGCCGGAGGCCGGCGTTTCCTGAAACAGGTTGTCGCCGATCGGCATCAGGCCGGCCTTGTTGATGAAGCGGGTCAGGCCGATCTGGCCGATCGTGGTCGACGCGGTCTGGCCCGGCAGCGTCACCGAGACCTGGCCCTGCGCATTGATGGTGAGGCCGGAGGCGTTCTGCGGGATCGTGATCGTCGGCTGCACCAGATTGCCCTGCGCGTTGACGATGCGGCCCTGGTTGTCCATCTGGAACGAGCCGTCGCGGGTGTAGGTGAAGGTGCCGTCCGGCATCAGGATCTTGAAGAAGCCTTCGCCGCGGATCGCGATGTCGAGATCGTTGCCGGTCGGCGAGAGCGTGCCCTGGGTCATCATCCGCGGCGTACCGACGGTCTTGACGCCGCCGCCGAGGTCGATGCCCATCGGCATGATGGTGTTCTGGTCGGAGGCCTGCGCGCCGACCCGGCGCACATGGTCGTAGATCAGGTCCTGGAACGCGGCGCGCTGCTTCTTGTAGCCGGTGGTACGCAGGTTCGCGATGTTGTTGGAGATCACCTGAACGCTGAGTTCCTGTGCCGCCATTCCGGTCGCCGCGGTATAAAGTGCGCGCATCGTTCAATCCCCCGGATCAGTTCGGCACGTCGGCGAGCTTCTCGATCGCCGATTTGTGCAGGTCGCTCTGCTGCTGGAGCAGCGAGGCGATTTGGGTGTAGGTCCGCGTGATCTCGATCATGCGGCTCATCTCGACGACGGAATTGACGTTCGACTTCTCGATGAAGCCCTGGCGGATCTGCGCCTTGGTGTCCGGCAACGGCGTCGCGCCTTCGCCCGGCACATAGAGGTTGGAGCCTTCCTTCAGCAGGCGCTGGGCCTGCGCGAACGAGACCAGCCGCAGCTTGCCGCGGATCGAGTCGAGCCGGGACGTGCCCTCGAGCACGCTGACGTTGCCGTCGGGAGCGATGTTGACGTCGTGATCGGTCTGCTGGAACGTGATCGGGCCGGCGGTGCCGAGTACCTGGTAGCCGGAGGTGGTGACCAGTTGGCCGCGACTGTTGATCGCGAGGTTGCCGTCGCGGGTGTAGCGCTCGCCGCCCGGCGTCTGCACCACCAGGAAGGCGTTGCCGTCGATCGCGACGTCGAGCGGGTTCTTGGTCTCTTCGGTCGGACCCTGCGAGAAGTCGTGGAACGTCGCGCGGTCCTGCACGAAGGAGACGCGGCGGTCGGAGGACGCGAAATTGTCCTCATGCGCGTTCGAGGACAGATATTCCTGGAACAGCGACCGGTCGGCCTTGTAGCCGTTGGTGTTCATGTTCGCGATGTTGTTGGAAACGACATCCAACTGCCGTTCCAGCACCATCTGCTTCGATAGTCCGACCAGAAGCGTATTCTGCATCGGTGGTTCTCCCCTGTGAGGTGATCCGATGCAGTGGTTCTCCCAAACCCTCGCGCCGGACCGTCGGTAACCATTGGGTTCTCCCAAACCCGCCAGTTACGTCGTCCTCTCAGCGAAACCCGTGCCAACTTGAAATATTCAGGTATTTAAATGGCTTAGGTGTTTTACCGGGCGCCGCAGGGGGCGGCAGAAAGGTCTTGTTGACCATGTTTGCCCGGCAGTTTTTTCCTAGTTGAAGGTAAATCCTAATCTTCCGTTAACCATTATGACCCCAGTGTTGCCGGCATTGGGGCGCGTGTGCGCCGGCGGCCTTTGTATCGCGTCTTCAAGCCAAAGCTGGGGCAAATCGCGTTCGCATCCTTCAAGTTGAAGCGGGCGGACGATGGCGGACGAGGAAAAGACTGATAGCGGCGAGGGCGCGGCCGCTCCGAAGAAGGGCAAGCTCAAGCTGATCATTGCCGTCGTCGGCTTCCTCGTCGTGCTCGGCGCGGGCGCGGGCGGATGGTTCTTCTTCATGCGCGGTCACGGCGAGGAGCAGCACGCCGAAGCGCCGCCGCCGAAGCCGCCGAGCTTCGTCGACGTGCCCGACATGCTGGTCAATCTGGTCGGCGCGCCCGGCGAGCGGGTGCAATATCTCAAGCTGAAGCTCGTGCTCGAAATCAAGGAAGAGAAGCAGGTCGAGGCGATCAAGCCGGCGCTGCCGCGCGTCACCGATCTGTTCCAGACCTATATGCGCGAGCTGCGTCCGAGCGATCTCAACGGCTCGGCCGGCCTGTTCCGTCTCAAGGAAGAGCTGACCAAGCGCGTCAATCTCGCGCTGGCGCCCAACCAGGTGAACGCGGTGCTGTTCAAGGAAGTCGTGATCCAGTGACGGGGCGGATGTAAAGCCATGGCCGGCAACGACCAGATGGACCAGGACGCCATTGCGGCCCAATGGGAAGCCTCGCTCGATTCCGAGGATCCCGCGGCGGCCGCGGCGGAAGCTGCCAAGAACGAGCTCACCGAGAACATGGCGCTGCAATGGGCAGCCATGGTCGAGGACGGCAGCCGCGACTTCGGCGGCAAGAACACCAACGGCGAGCGCGTGCTGTCGCAGGAGGAGATCGACAATCTCCTCGGCTTCACGGTCGGCGACGTCAGCCTCGACGATCATTCCGGCATCCGCGCCATCATCGATTCGGCGATGGTGTCCTATGAGCGTCTGCCGATGCTCGAAATCGTGTTCGACCGCCTGGTGCGGTTGATGACGACGTCGTTGCGCAATTTCACCTCCGACAACGTCGAAGTCTCGCTCGACCGCATCACCTCGGTGCGCTTCGGCGACTACATGAACTCGATCCCGCTGCCGGCGGTGCTCTCGGTGTTCAAGGCGGAGGAGTGGGAGAATTTCGGCCTCGCCATGGTCGACTCCAACCTGATCTATTCGATGATCGACGTGCTGCTCGGCGGCCGCCGCGGCCAGACCCAGCTCAAGATCGAGGGCCGGCCCTACACCACGATCGAGACCAACCTCGTGAAGCGGCTGGTCGAGGTGGTGCTGTCGGATGCCGAGCAGGCGTTCCGGCCGCTGTCGCCGGTGACCTTCACGATCGACCGGCTCGAGACCAACCCGCGCTTTGCCGCGATCAGCCGCCCGGCCAATGCCGCGATCCTGGTGCGCCTGCGCATCGACATGGAAGACCGCGGCGGCAATGTCGAACTGCTGTTGCCCTACGCCACCATCGAGCCGATCCGCAACGTGCTGTTGCAGATGTTCATGGGCGAGAAGTTCGGCCGCGACCCGATCTGGGAAGGCCATTTCGCCACCGAAGTGGCGCAGGCCGAGATTGCCGTCGATGCGGTGCTGTACGAGGCCGACATCCCGCTCAAGGAGCTGATGAAGCTCAAGGTCGGCGACACGCTGCCGCTGGATATCCGATCCGACGCGCTGGTCTCGGTCCGTTGCGGCAACGTCACCCTGACGGAAGGCCGCATGGGCCGCGTCGGCGACCGCGTGGCGATCCGCGTCACCAAGAATTTGCGTAAACCCCAAACCACCTTCGCGATGTTCGAGAAGGCGGACGAGCGGACCAAGATGATGGAGGCACCATGAGTCATGTGCTAGGACTGGCAATCGAGAGTCTGGTGGCCGTGCTGCTGATGCTGACGATCGGCTATTGCTGGCTGCTCAACAAGCGCCTGCAGCGGCTGAAGGCGGACGAGCATTCGCTGAAGGCGACGATCGCCGAATTGATCACCGCGACCGAGATCGCCGAGCGGGCGATCGGCGGGTTGAAGCACGCGGTGCGCGACGTCAACGAGAACCTCGGCAACCAGCTCGATGCGGCGACGCTGATGTCGGCCCAACTGAAGAACCAGCTGGCGGAAGGCGATGGCGTGGTGCGCCGCCTGTCCAAGATCGCGCTGGCCGCGCGGCCGGCGGAGCCCGCTCATGCGCCGGCGCCGCTAGCTGCGCCCGCCGCGCCGGTGGCGCAG